>CALMZW010000387.1 GCA_937870605.1 uncultured Synergistaceae bacterium | reverse complement strand
ACCCCCGCAAAGGCGCACACAAGAAGCAGAGCGACCAGTACCTTACGTAACCGCATCACAACACCCTCCTCGTAATAAAATGGTGGAACAAAGCACGATTGAATTATACACGAATTTTGCCCTGCGGAACAACCATGAAGGCGGTCATCCGTTGTTTTGACGACCACGACTCGGGTCTGATTTTCCCTTCGTCGCCGCAGAAGGGGGCCGCGAACGATACGGTACGGGGGCGACGCGTTTCTATTCCCGACCCCGGATTTCCACCCCGGGCAGAAGCGCCCGCAGTCTGTCGGGATCGGGCTTGCGCCCCTGCCGCAACTCCTTCGCCAGCGTAACGCCGGGACGAAAGAGCTGGACGACCCAGCGCCCGCGGTCCTGCATCATAAGGCGCATCTCGAGCAGATCCCGCTCCGTCATGAGATCCGGAACGTATGTGGTGCGAAAGAGAACCTCTGCTCCCGAGCGGGTCAGAAGATCCATGGACCGCCTGATGCGATTCGTATCCACGCGCACTCCGGCCAAGAGGCTGTAGGACTCCATGGGCCCCTTGACGTCCATGGCGACGGCATCGATGAGCTTCTCTTCGAGCAATGCCGCGAGCATCTCCGGGTACAGGCCGTTCGTATCGAGTTTCACCGGCAGTCCCGTCTCCTCCCGGAGCGTCCGGATGGTTTCAGGAAGCGACGAATGCATGGCAGGCTCCCCCCCCGAGAGGACCAGTCCGTCCAGGAATCCCGTCGTCTTCCGCAGCGACGAGAGGATCCGATTGAAGGAGCGGGGCCGCGCTCCGCCGAGAACGAGCCGAGCGTTATGACAGAACGGACATCGGAAGGGACAGCCGATGCAGAAAAGGACGGCGGATACCCGGCCGTCCCAGTCGAGAAACGAAGGATTCAAAAAGGCTCCGATCGGAACCGCCATGATCTCAGGCGAGCCGGTTTCTCCGGCGGTCCCGGAGCTCCGCGCGCTTTCCGCGGTTCCAGCTCGACGTCCGCGTGAAGTACCCCGTGATCCGCGTTATGCCGTCGACGTTTTCGCTCCCGCAGTACTCGCAGTCATTCCGAAGCCCGCGCGCCACGCGGCCGCAGTCGTTGCAGATCGTGAATTCCGGGCTGAAGGCGACCTGGGCGTTTTCCGTCTCCCTGAAGATTTTCTGCACGAAAGAAGCCAGCGCCGCGGCGTCGGGCTTGTGCTCCCCCATCCATATATGGGTGATCGCCCCCGCGGTGATCATCGGATGGAAGCGTCCTTCCTCGAGAACCTTCTTCGCGGGATCCATCGGAACGCCGTAGGCGAAATGGGTGCTGTTCGTGTAATACACGCCGCCGTTCTCCCGATCGCCCTTCACGACACGTTCCGCTTCTTCGCCGTAGGATTTGAGGTCGAGCTTCGCGAAACGGTACGCCGTGCTTTCGGCAGGCGTCTGCTCGAGGACGATATTGATTCCAAGCTTGTCCGACAGTTCGCGGCACTTGAGATCCATATACCGGATCACCGCGAGCGCCAGATCCATGGACTCCCTGCTCTCGTGAATCTCCTTGCCCGTCATGAACTGCGCAAGTTCGTTGACGCCGAGAATTCCGATGAGATACTTGAGTTTTCCGAGCCGGAGGTACGCTTCCCCGTCGTGATCCATGCAGAGGACGGAAAGCGGCCCGCGCTTTCCAAGGCGGAGGATGCTCTCAATGAAGTCCTTTTTCTGGATATGCGCCTTCGCGGCAAGTTCCATGTAATGATCCACCAGCTCGAAGAGCGCGTCCGTATCCCCTCCGCTCCTGTAGGCGCAGCGGGGCAGGTTCAGCGTGACATTCTGGAGCGCGCAGAAACGAAGCTTCCACGGTCGCCTCGCCTCCGCGAGATCCTCTTCGTCCAGCTCGAAACTCAGGCGGCAGCATTCGCTGAGCTTCGCCACGCCGCCCCGGTCGAACACGAAGTACGTGTTCCCCTTTTCCGAAGCGACCCGGCACGCCAGTCCGAGCATCTCCTCCCATCCGGGCTCCCGGAAAAGATCCTCCGTGATGTGGAAGAGCGGTTTCGGGAAGAAGAAGGGCTGCCCCCGGCTGTCGCCCTCGAGGTACACGTCGAAGAGCGCGCGCAGGAACCGTTTGGACTCCGCCGCGTAGTCCCCGTACGTCTTCCCCGTCTCTTTGCCGCCCGGTCCGATGGCCGAGACGTCCCTGAAATGCGCGGGGGTCTCGTAGTACAGGTTGATATCGGTGAATGCGACCTGTCCGCCCCGCCCTCCTGCGAGCTGGTTGAACTCGAAGATGAGCATCTGCGCGAGCTGATGGAGCCTCGCATCGTCAAGGCCGACGACGTAGGGGGCGAAAAAGACGTTCACGGCGTCCCAGCCGATCGCGCCGGCGAAGTTGTTCTGCAGCACCGACGTCATTTTCAGCAGGTGCGCGAGCAGGACATCGGGATGTCTCGCGGGACCGGAGATGCTTGTGATTGAAGGGAGATTCAGTCCGAATTTCGCGACGTACGCGAGGCTCTGGCCGGAACAGTAGGGACGGTTGACCATGCCGAGGTCGTGAAGATGCAGCGCGCCGGCGAGGTGCGCTTCGGCGACATCCTTCGAGAACACCTTGCTCAGGGCGTATTGTTTCAGCGCGAGCTCCGCGATGGAAAGATTGATCGACTCCGGGTTGTGGGTCGTGTTGCTGTTCTCCCTGTTGGGGATCAGCATCATGGTTTCCAGGTCATGCACCGGGATGCCGATGGTCGTATGGTCCTGGATCTTCGCGTCCAGGCCCCTCTTGAACAGGCGGACATTCGCCATCTCGCGGATGACCGCCGTGGTGACCCTGTTTCGGCCGCACTCGGCGATCTCTTCTTCTATCTCCGACGCGATTTCCGCGGCGATCATGGGCTCCACCCCCGCCTCGATCACCAGCGCGTCGCGTATCCGTTCCCCGTCCCAGGGGGAGCTCTCCTCCTTCGCGAGGGCGTCCACCAGGAGCGCAAGATCCGTGGATTCCCCCGCCGACGGGAACATCATCATCTGCTGCCCCTGAGAAAGCTGCCTATTCTTTTCCGCCATTCCCGACACACTCCCTCTCCCCGATCAGCCGTGCGATTTCGTGCTGGAAGCTTTCAATATCCGAAAACTGGCGATACACCGACGCAAAACGGACGTACGCCACCTGATGCAGTCGTTTGAGGCCATCCATCACCCGTCCCCCGACGACATCCGCAGGAACGTCTCCAAACCCTTCGAGCCGCAACTCGTTCTCGATGCGGGAGGCCAGATCCTCAATCTGCTCCAGCGTCACCGGAAGTTTTTCGCAGGCCGTGTTCAGTCCCAGGATCATCTTGTCCCGGGCG
>CALMZW010000386.1 GCA_937870605.1 uncultured Synergistaceae bacterium | reverse complement strand
GAGCGATGAGCAAGTATCAGTGGGCCGCCCTCATGAAGGGGGACGAGGCCTACGCGGGCGCGGACAGCTTCTATGCGCTGAAGGACGCCGTGAAGGACGTCCTCGGCTTCGACTACGTCATCCCCACCCACCAGGGGCGCGCGGCGGAAAACATCGTCTTCGGCACGCTCGTGAAGAAGGGGCAGTACATCCTCTTCAACATGCCGTTCGACACGACGAGGGCGCACGTCTTCGCGAACGGCGCGATTCCCGTCGACTGCGTCGTCGACGAGGCGTTCGATCCGGCGCTCGAAGCGCCGTTCAAGGGGAACGTCGATATCGCCAAGCTCGAATCCGCCATCGCAACGTACGGCGCGGAGAACATCCCGCTCATCATGGTGACGGTCACGAACAACTCCGGCGGCGGGCAGCCCGTGAGCCTTGCGAACCTTCGCGCCGCATCGGCCGTCGCGAAAAAGCACGGCATCCCGTTCTTCCTCGACGCGGCCCGGATGACCGAGAACGCGTGGTTCATCAAGATGCGCGAGGAGGCCTGCAAAAACATGTCCCTTGCGGAAATCCTCAAGGCGACGATGGACACGGCGGACGCGATCTCCGTCTCCTGCAAGAAGGACCCGCTCGTGAACATCGGCGGCATGGTCTGCTGCCGGACGCAGGAGATGTATCACACGCTGCTGCCGCGCCTGATCGTGTTCGAGGGATTCGCCACCTACGGCGGCCTCGCGGGACGCGACCTCGAGGCGCTCGCGCAGGGGCTTCGCGAGATGACGGACGAACAGTACATGTCGCACCGCGTCGCGCAGGTCAAATACCTGGGCGACCTGCTCGCGGAGGGCGGCGTTCCGTTCGTGAAGCCTGCGGGCGGACACGCGATCTTCCTCGACGCGGCGGCCTTCCTGCCGCACATCCCGCAGAAGTTCTACCCGGCGGACGTCCTCGGCATCGAGATCTACCGCGAGGGCGCGATCCGCGGCATCGGCCTCGGCGCGCTCGCGTTCGAGACGCACGACGAGAAGACCGGCGAGACGGTCCTGCCGAAACTGGAACTCTACCGCATCGCGATCAACCGCCGGTCCTATACGAACTGCCAGATGGAATACGTCGCGCAGACCATCGTCGACGTCTACAAGCGCCGCGAGAGCATCCGCTACGGCCTCCGGATCTCCTACGCGCCCCCCGTTCCGGGAATCCACCACTTCCTGGCGCACCTGGAACCGTTCGCGGTCTAGGGGAAAAGAGACGGAAAAGAGACGGAAAAGAGGGGCGGCCCCGAAGGGCCGCCCCTCTTTGCGTACATCATGCCGCGTTTCCGGTTCGGGCTGTCTCTCCGGCGCCTAGTAGCGCGACTGGAAGACCTTGACCTTGTACGTCCCCTTGCCGTCGGCCGTGCTCAGCGTGATGACCGCCGTCCGGTCGACCCCGCTCGCGTTCGGATCGACCGTCACGAACACGTTGCTCGCGGCGTTCTTGTCTCCCGACGTCGCGCTCAGCGTGCACCAGAACTGGTCGCTCGCGGCGGTCCAGTTTCTGGCCGTTCCGAAATCGAGGCGCGCGTGGCTCCCCTTGGCGTCGAAGTCGAGGTTGTTCCCGGCGATCAGCGGCGGATAGATGAACGGGATGACGTACGTCCTCGAGTCGGATTCCCAGTCCTGATGTGTCGTGCCGATCGCCTCGACCCAGAGGACGTACTGGTTTCCGTACGACCGGCCGTTCTTCCACGAGAACTTCGAATTGAACTGTTTGACCGAATCCCTCGCTTCGGGAGCGATCTTCCACATCCACTGGTTGTACGGCTGGAAGTTGCTGCGCGACAGCAGGACGGCGTCGTTGAACTCGCCGAGATAGAACGGGTTGCCGCCGGAACTCTTGATCGTCGGGCGCGGGAAGCTGAACGTCCAGTGGGCGTTCGTCGCCGAACTCGTCGGGACGGACGAGTTGGTGACGGTGCAGTCGCTGATCGTCACCGACTCGGACGACGAGAAGCTGATTCCGGCGCTGAGCCCTCCCGTGGGGCCCGAGGCGTTGAATCCGATGTTGCCTCCCAGGTTCCACGAGAAGCCGCTCGTCGTGCTCGAACTGCCCTGCGTCGTCCCCGGAGTCGAGTTCATGAGTTGGACGTATCGGCGCGAATTGTCGTAGTCGAGCCAGTTGTCGAACTCGTAGTTGACCATGTACCCCTGGATCCTCGCGAGCGTCGTTTCGCTCCATCCCATCTGGCCGTTCTTGTTCTCGTAGTTGCCCGAGGGGTTCAGCATTCCGCGCTGCTGGACGACGAACCAGTCGTAGTCGACGTTGTTGGCCTCGTTGTAGGAATGGCAGGCGTAGAGGTAGTACGTGATCTGGAACGCCTGACTGTATATCGAGGCGTCGTAGGTGTAGATCTGCGCCTGCGCGAGCTGCGTCAGTTCGCTCGTCGACGCGGTCACCGCCGCCTCTCCGGCTTCTCTGGCCTGCCGGACCATCTCCTGCTTCGCTTCGTTGTCGGCGGCGTACGTCGCGAAGTTTCTCGCCCGCATCGCGTGGAACGCCTCCATGTCCGGGACGCCCGGCTTGTCGTCGTCGCTGGCGATCGGCTCGGAAAGCACCGTCGGGACGCCGTCGGCCGGGGTGATCCATGTGCAAAGGTCGGAGTGGACGGCGTCGCGCGACAGCTTTTCGACCGCGTACAGCTCGACGTACCGGAGATCCTCGGAGACCGTGTCCATGTTGAAGTTCGGCTCCTGGCCGATGACCGTCAGAAAGACGTTCACTTCGTCGACCGTCGCGTGTTCGAGCGCCACGATCTGTCCGGCGTCGAACACCCTTTTGACCGCTTCCGCCGTGGATTCGTCGGGCTCGAAACCTTCCCGGAGCGATACGAGAAGCGGCGAATCCGTCGCTTCGCCGTCGTAGGGAAGAAACTCGGCCGCGATCTCCCTGAGGTAGGCGGCAAGATCCCCGTGAACGTTCCCGATGTAATAGATCTTGTCCAGAATCGCGTGCGTCGCCGTTCCGTCTCCGCCGCTGCATCCTCCGGAGAAAAGGGCCGCCGTGCATAGCAAGAGAATAAAGAAAATGAGTTTTTTGTTGCGCACGTCATTCGCCTCCCGATGGCATGTTTCGGATTTCGTGCGTGTACCGGCGCCATTGTATACCTTGACAGGTGGTCAGAGGCAAGCGGGCGCTCCCCTGAAGGGGAGCGCCCTCTTTGTCTCGTTTTCGCTTCAGCGCTTTCGGAACAGGAGCGCGAGCGGCAGCGCAAGGAGCGCCGCCGCCGGCGCGGGGCCGGTCGAACAGCCGCCGCCCGATCCGCCGCCGGGGTCTCCGACGACAAGGACCTTCGTCGCGATGCGTCCCGACGGGTTCTCGTCATCCGCGGCCGGCAGGACGGATGACGCGGCGATCATCCGCAGCGGCACGGTCTGCGCCGTATCGGGCGCCGTGTAGAGCATCTGAACGACGGCATCCTCCCCGTTCACGAGCATCGGAACGGTCCGGTGGCTCACGAAGCCGCTCGCGTTGCGGAGGTAGACCGAGGCGTTGAGGAGCGAACTTTGCGCGCTCCCCTGCGCGTCGGTGAACCGGATCGTCGCCTGGACGACCGCCGTCTCGCCCGGGGCGAGCGCCGTCGTCTCCGCGCCGAACGTGCCGTCGGGGTTCAGCGGCCGGACCGACATGGAGTCCGGGACGATGGTGAGGCTCCGACCGTTCGCCTGCGTCCGGAGGAACCGCGAGCCGTCCTCGTTGTCCGCTGCGCTCGCTGCGAACGACTGCTGCTCCGGATCATAGACGCCGACGAGCAGCTGGCCGTGGTCGTTGTTGGCCTGCAGATCGCCTCCGTCGGTCGTGAGCGAAATATGGAGATAGCCTACGGTCTGCGTCGCGTGCGTCGTGAAGGCGATGCCGAGATCCTGCCAGTTGTTGCTCGTGCCGCTGTCGCGGCCCGGAATGGACAGGATCGTCGTCGACCCGAGCGTCGTCGCCTTGGTGACATCCGGGTCCTCGTGCGTCGACGCGATCGGCTGGAAGGCGAACGTGACCGTCACCTTGCCGGTCGGGACGAAGCTGTAGTTGTAGACGCGCATCGTCGCGTGAACCTGCGTGTTGATGGGCAGGGCCTGTCCGCTCACGCCGCTTTTTTCGACGATGGACGCCTCCTGGAAGACAAGGCCCCGGATGCGGCTCGCGTCGCCCGGGAAGGGGTTCGCCTGCCACTTGCCCGCGTTGATGACCCACTGGCGCGGCAGGTTCAGCGCCGGGTCGGCGGTCGTGTTGTAGGGGGACGTATCGCCCCAGATCGCGGAGTATTTCTTGTACAGGTTCGCCACGGCGTAGGCGACGGAAAGCGCGCCCGCGTCGCTCGTGTAGATGGCCGCGTCGACCGTGAACTGCTGGTCTCCCGGGGTCATTCCCGACGGGCTGACGTAGCTCGACACGCCCGGCCAGGAGACCGTGATGCCGCCGAGCTTGCTCCGGTCGGACGTCGTGATCGTGTCGGTCCCGTAGGTGTAGTCCCCGGTCAGGCCGAAGCTGAAGACCTTCTTGATCGCCACGCCCCACGCGGGCAGGTTGAGGTTCGCGTAGGCGGACACGGTGTTCTTCAGCGATTTCAGTTCTTCCTGGTGCTCCTTGACCTCGATCGTGAAGTTGTACGACGCGCTGTCGACGTTGCCCATGACCTGTCCCGTGCTCTTGGCGAGGACGGTTCCGTTGATGTCCTTCCAGAAATCGTCCGCGGGCTTCGTCGAGGCGCCCTGCGGATAGTCGCGGGTCTGTTCGAGCTTCTTCGGGTACGAGAAGAGGTTCAGCCCGTTGTGCCGGGGTTCGTACCAGTCGACTTCCTTTCCGGACGTCGGCGCGAAGCTCGACTCGATCACCTGCGGGACGATGAACTGGACGAACTTGCGGTACTTCTCGTCGCCGCTGACCACGAACGCCTGCGACTCGGGAGAAAGGACCGGGTAGCGCCAGACGTCGTGCGTGTTCGCGCGGTAGTAGATCTGGTCGTCGTACTGCGCCGTGGCCGTGAGGTTCGTGGTGGTCGTCACGGTCTTCGACTCGGTGTTTTTCGCGACGGCCTCGCCCGCGTACTTCACGCCCGCGTCGAACATCTTCGCGTTTTCCTTGAAGACGTTGACCTTCGAGACGGAGAAGCCCGCGGAGGCGCCCCAGTGCCCCGAGCTGGTCTTCGTGGTGCTGGTCCCCTGCGCGTCGGTCGTCTTTCCGGTGACCGACGTCGAGTAGCCGTTGAGGACGGCGAAGGCGTCCATCGTCCGCTGCCCGTCGCCGCTCGCGACCGTGTCCCAGTGCCTCGGCGGCGCCTGGACGATGAAGATCGGCTCGATGTTGTCATACACGGTGAAGCCCGTCGGCTGGCCGAGGACCATGCTGTCGTCGTCGAGGTCGGCCGCCGTGATCGTCGGGACGACGTTGCAGTCGAGCTGTCCGTCGGCCTTCGTCCCCTTGGCGATCAGCTTCAGGCCCGCCGACTCGTCCCACGAGAAGATCCCCCAGCGGACGCCGTCCTTCCCGGACGATCCGTCGAGCGTCGAGACGAGGCCGATCTGCTTCCGGAGCTTTTCGGTGTCGGGGTACAGGAACATCCCGGTCGCAATCGAGAAGCGCGCGTGGTCGTCGTCCATCTTCCAGCCGCTGTCCTTGTCGGTCAGGTAGTAGCCGTGCCGGCTCCCCGCGTCCGTGATGACGACGGCGCCGCCCGTGACGGGCCACTTGTGGATGTTGATGTGAAGCCGCGTGGCGTGGTCCGCCTCCGTGTGGATGTGGATCAGCTCGCCGAATCCGTCCCCGTCGAGGTCCGCGATCGAGGCTTCGACGGCGGGCGTCGATTTGTCCGCCAGCTGCGCGGTCGTGCCGACGTCCTTGCCCTTGACGACCTTCTTGACCTCTCCGTTGACGATCTTGTAGATGTCGAGGTAGAGCGTCGACGAACTCGCCGACGTGCTCGCGTTGCCGTGGAAGACGGCCATCTCGTCGAACCCGTCGCCGTCGATGTCGCCCATCGCTGCGGTGACGCTGTCGTACTGCACGTGCCACTGGCCGACGTCCGATGTCTTCGCGTAGAAGAAGTCCCATTTCGGTTCGCCCGAGCCGTCATACGTCAGCCGCAGGAGCTTCAGGCCGTTGTCGTGATCCGTGCCGAAGCCGCCCCCCTGGACCTTGGTGTAGTAGAGGCCGACCTCCGGGTTCCCGTCGCCGTCCATGTCGCCGATGGCCATCCGGTTGCTGTTCGGCGGCTTCTTGGTCGTCAGCCCTCCGACGACGTCGCCTCCGGTGGTGTACTCGATCCACGGTCCGGTCCAGACCTTGACGCTTCCCGATCCGCGGCAGGCGTTGTAGAGGGACTTGCCGTCGATGAAGAGGAGCGCGATCTTCGTGTTCTTGTGGTCGTCTTTTCCGTCCGGATTGGTGATGTAGTTCACCAGCCAGTCGGTGTACCCGTCCCTGTCCCAGTCCCAGGCGACCATGTCGTGCGCCACGTTCCGGTCGAGCGCGGGCGCGTCGACGTGGGAGCCGTCCGCGTTGAACTTGTACTTGAAATACGGCCTCTTGATGCCCGAGACCTTGACGCGGCCGATGCGGCCCACGGTCCCGGCCGATTCCGAGCGTCCGGTCAGCTCCAGCCAGAAATCGGTCTTGTCGCCGTCGTCGTCATGCTTGGTCAGGTACGACGTGCAGATGATCCCCGTGGGGACCTTCTCGAAGGTCGATTGCCCCATGAAGTCGCCGGCGATCGTCCTGGTCTGCGGGACGACGCCGAACGCCTGCGTCTGGGAGAAGACACGGCTGTCGTCGTTGCCGGAGACGCCGAGATCCGATTTCGTGCTCGTCATGACGTTCGAGCCGTAATACTTCGAGAGGTCCGTCTCGAGGTTCGCCGCCTGGCCGCGGTAGGTCTTGAGGCCGTAATCGGCGTCCATGAACGAGATGATCGCCCGGTGCTTCGGGACGATGACGTTCTCGTACCCCGATCCGAGCGGTTCGACGTGGTCCTCGGCCGCGATCGCCGGAACCGGAGCCGCCATACAGAGACCGGCCGCGATGACGGCCGCCATCGCGAATGTTCCGACGGCTCGCCGGCCGATTCGTTCGTATCCGCTGCGTTTCTTCGTTTCGTGCATAGAATCCCCTCCTGTGTCTGAAGTATCGTTCGACGGGGAACCGTCAATTGCGTCTCCGGGCATCACGACCTTTCGGAATGGGATCTTCCCGGCCGAAACGGACGACATCGCTGCGCATCCGTAGACGTCATACTCTTTCGAGTATAGAGTCAAGCCGCGTTCTTCGCCATAGGGGAGTTCGGGCGTACGTGCGTATGATCCACCCTGCCGGCGTGTCAAGGTCAAGGGGCGCCCCGGATCTTCCGGCGCGTGAAATGCGGAGAACCCGGCGGTCATGCTATAATTCGCGGACAGACCGAAATTCCACGGTGCGCGGGGGTGCTGTATAGATGAGAAAGGTATGTTCGATATTCGTGCTTCTCGTTCTTGCGTTGTCCGTTTCGACGGCGTTCGCCGGAGACGTTCCGAATCTCGTGGGGCGCTGGGTGGGGTATATTCTGGCGATGGACCAGCAGGGGAACCAGGATCAGCGCGGGAAGGCCGTGTACGTCTTCCAGGCGCAGAGCGGCGACATCTTCAGCGGCTACATGGAGGCGAGCTATCCGGACGGCACGAAGTACTCGAAGCCGATCGCGGGCTCCGTGGGCGCGGGGACGGATTCCGAGGACCTCGCCGTCTATTTCACCGAGGGTGTCGACGGATTCGTCCGCGCCGAACTCGCTCTTGACTGGCGGGGGATGTGCATCTATCACGTCGAGCCGGGCGCAAAGAGCTGGGCGACCGTCACCGACCTGCATCGCACGAAGCACTGAACGCATTTCGCGGAAAAAAGCGCCGTCTCCCTCCGGGGAGGCGGCTTTTTTTGTCTTCCCCGTATATTTGGAAGAATGATACAATACCTGCGGCATACATTCCATTCTGGTATTGAAGGGGGAATTGGAGGATATGAAAACGCATCGCGCATTACGGATTCTTCTGTTGCCGGCGGTTCTCTTCCTCGCGGCCGGATCGGCGTTCGCGGCGTGGCCGGCGAAACCGGTCAACGTCATTGTCCCCTGGAGCCCGGGCGGGGCCTCGGATCTGACCGCGCGCACGCTCGCGGCGGAGATGGAAAAGACGCTCGGCGTCCGCATCTCGATCACGAACACTCCGGGCGGAGCGGGCGCGATCGGGACGCAGGCGATGTTCGACGCGCCGCGCGACGGGCAGACCTGGTCCGCGAACGCGGACGGCAGCATCGTCACCTACCAGGCGCTCGACATGCTCAAAGCAAGTCACAAGGACTACGCGTCGTTCATGGCGGTTTTCACGCCGAACGTGATCTGCGTTCCTGCGGCGTCGCCCTACGCGACCCTCGCCGACCTCATGAAGGCGATGAAGGAAAAGGCCGTCACGGTCGCGTCCGCCGGGACGGGCAGCGGCGGGCACCAGGCGGCGGAATTCTTCCGGATGAACACGGGCCTGCAATACCGTCACGTTCCGTACCAGGGCGGCGCTCCCGCCGTGACGGCGACGGTCCGCGGCGAAGTCGAGACGATCATGCAGCTCTCGATGGAAGTCACGGAAATGCTCCGCGCGAAGCAGCTCCGCGCGCTCGCGGTGATGGACAGCGAACCGCTCGAGGTCGAGGGGTACGGCTCCATCCCGCCGATCACGCAGTGGGTTCCAAAGTTTCCGAGCGTCGGCAACCGCTTCGGGTTCTTCATCCCGAAGGACATCCCCGCCGAGGCGCTCGAAGCGATCACGAAGGCGTTCACGACGGCCGTGAATTCGCCCGCGATCAAGAAGTTCGCGGCCGACCGGGGGTCGAAGGTCGTCTCCATTTTCGGCGCGGACGCGGAGAAGGAGATGGACGCGAAGGCGTCCGGCGTCTGCTGGCTGCTGTTCGAGGCGGGCGTCATCAAGAATTCTCCCGAGAAGTACGGCATCGCCAAACCGTAGCGCTTCATTCCTTTGCGGGAGGGAGGAGGGGATCTCCCTCGTTCCTCCCGCTTTCGCGTGTTCACGGCTGTTCGCAAGGAGGCGCCCGGTATGCGGAAGAAGGATTTCTGGTCGGGGCTCGTCCTCGTTCTGTCGGCCCTTGCCTTTCTGGCGGCGAGTCTGCGCCTTCCCTGGCGCGATACGGGGTACGACTGGTTCGGATCCCCGGGGTTCGTCCCCGCCATTCTCGCCGGTTTCCTGTCGCTCGGCGGCATTCGCCTGATGCTCCGTTCTCGTGCCGGAGGCGCGTTCTACGATTCTCTCGCCGCAACGCCGGACCCCTGTGCGTGTGACGCGCCGGAGGACGCGGCCGAAAGCGCCGGGGAGCGCGAACCGGCCGTTCCCGCGTGGATGCGCTCCGAGCCCCTTCGCGGCGCGCTGACGGTCGCGCTGTGCGGCGCGTACGTCTTTCTGCTGATGGGACGCCTGCCGTACATTCCGGCGACGTTCCTGTTTCTCGCGGGGTTCATCCTGGTCTTCCGCGGAGCGGGTTTGCCGCGTTCGGGCGTGATCGGCGCGGCGGCGTCCGTGTCCATCTGGTTCGTCTTCTACAAGATCTTCGCGGTCTTCCTGCCGTAAAGGGGGCGAGGCGCATGTCGCTTTCGACGCTCTTTTCCGAGTTTTTCGCGCTCATGACCCCCGGGACGATCTTCAACGCCTTCTGGGCGACGGGGTTCGGAATCATCGTCGGGATGCTTCCCGGCCTGACGGCCACGATGGGCGTCGCGTTGCTCACGGGGCTGACCTTCCGCTTCATGCCCGAGCAGGCGATGGTCGTCCTGATTTCGACCTACGTCGGCGCGATCTACGGCGGCAGCCGGTCGGCCATCCTGCTCAACATCCCGGGAACGCCCGCCAACGCGGCGACGTGCCTCGACGGCCACCCGCTCGCGCGACGCGGGGAAGCCGGATACGCGATCGGCCTCGCGACGACGTCGTCGGCCATCGGGACGCTCTTCGGGCTGGTCTGCCTCGCGATCTTCTCGCCGCTTCTCGGCGCGATCGCGCTCAAGTTCGGGTCGTGGGAATTTTTCGTGCTCTCGATCTTCGGAATCATCATCTGCGGCAACCTGACGGCCCCCCGGGACCCGCTCAAGGGCTGGATCGCCGGAATCGTCGGGCTGCTGCTGTCGCAGGTCGGGCAGGATCCGATCCAGGCCATTCCGCGATTCACGTTCGGCGAGCTGCAGCTCATGGGCGGACTGTCGCTGATCCCGGTGCTCGTCGGGGCCTACGGCGTCGGCGAGATCATCGAGGTGATGCAGCGCCCCATCGACTACACGGTGCGATCGGTTGTCCGGCGCGTGATTCCGCCGCTGGCCGACCTGCTGCGCTACTGGAAGACGATCCTGCGGTCGGGGGTGATCGGCGTCATCATCGGCGCGATTCCGGGCGTCGGCGAGGACACGGCGTCGTGGATCGCGTACGATACGGCCAAGCGCTTCAGCGATCATCCGGAGGAATTCGGACGCGGCTCGCACGAGGGGCTCATCGCGGCGGAGACGGCCAACAACGCGTGCGTCGGCGGGGCGATCATCCCGGTGCTCACGCTCGCGGTTCCCGGAAGCGCCCCCGCGGCGGTGCTGCTCGCGGCCATGTGGCTCCACGGCATCCGTCCCGGACCGCTGCTCCCGATCGAACAGCCGCTCTTCATCGCGACCGTGACCGCGATCTTCCTGCTCTCGACGATCGCGATGACGGTTCTCGGCCTCGCGCTCGTCCGTCCGCTCGTCAAGGTGCTCCAGATCTCCCGCACGATCCTGATGCCGGTCGTCTTCGCGCTGTGCTGCGTCGGGTCGTTCGCCGTCAGCGGGCGAATGTTCGACGTCCACCTGATGTTCCTGTTCGGCATCCTGGGGTACTTCATGCGCCGCAACGACTTTCCGGCCGCGCCGATGGTTCTCGGCTTCATCCTCGGACCGATGGCCGACGACAACTTCCGGCGCGCGATGATCATCACGGGCGGGGATATCACGCCGTTCTTCACGCGCCCGCTCTCGGTCGTGCTCTGGCTGCTCACGCTCGCGGTCGTTCTGAGCCGCAGCGCGCTTGTTCGCGGATGGCTCGCGTCGCTCGCGCGGCGTCGTTCGCGCTGAATAGAGGTTCGATGACAATACGAATGATACGGGGAGGAATCGCCGCATGAAGAAGGTTCGGATCGGGCTGGTCGGCGCGGGGTTCGTCGCGCGGATCCACATGAACGCCTACAGACGGGTGTACGGCGTCGAGGCGTGCGTTTCGGCCGTCTGCGCGCGCAGCGCAACGACGAAGGACTTCGCCGCCGGATTCGGCATCCCGACGGTGTATTCGGACTACCACGATCTCATGAAAGATCCGGATATCGACGTCGTCGACATCTGCACGCCCCCGCAGCTCCACGCGCCCATGATCGCGGAGTTTTTGAACGCGGGCAAGCACGTGATCTGCGAGAAGCCCTTCACGGGGTACTTCGGTCTGCCCGACGACGCGAAGCCGATCGGGAGCGTGAGCCGCCGGAAGATGTACGATTCGGTGCTCGCGGAACTCGATCGGACGGCCGGCGTCATCCGGAAGAGCGACAGGCTCTTCATGTACGCCGAGGACTGGGTGTACGCGCCCGCGGTCGCGAAGGCGGCGTCGATTCTCGGACAGACGCGCGACAAGGTGCTGTTCCTCCGCGCCGAAGAGAGCCACAGCGGGTCGCACGCATGGCACGCCGCGGAGTGGGAGCAGACGGGCGGAGGCTCGATGATCCGGCAGGGGTGTCACCCGCTTTCGGCGGCGCTCTTCCTCAAGATGGCCGAGGCGCGCGCGCGCGGCGAGCGGTTCGGCGTGGAGAGCGTCGTCTGCGACGTCGGGCTCGTCACGAACTCGCTTTCCGACGTCGAGAAGCGGTTCATCGCGGCGCGGCCGCACGACGTGGAGGACTGGTCGATGCTGTCGCTGACCTTCACCGACGGGACGAAGGCGACGATCTTCTCGGGCGACTTCGTGACCGGGGGCGTGCGGAATCTCGTGGAGTTCAACACGAACACCGGGACGTTCGCGTGCAACATGGCCCCCAACGACGCGATGATGTCCTACGCGGCGGACGCGTCCGTCCTGAAGGACGTCTACCTCACCGAGAAGGTCGAGACGAACGCCGGATGGCAGTACGTCCTTCTCGACGAGGAATCCGCGCGCGGCTACGTCCAGGAGGCGCAGGACTTCATGGAGTGCGTCGCCATTGGGCGCGAGCCCGTTTCCGGACTGGACCTGGCCCGCGAGACGATCCGCGTCACGTACGCGGGGTACCTGTCGGCGGAAGAGGGCGTTCGGATCACGCTCTGAAAACGGGCGTTCCCCGGCCGGAAGCTGTGCCCGAACCTCGTGCGGCGATCCGCTTCCGGCCGTTTTCGAATTCTGCGTGTGAAGGAGAGACGCCATGAAAATCAGAATCCACGAAACAGCCCACGGGCTCGCGCTCGACGCCGCGGCCGACGGCGCGGAGCGCATCCGTCAGGCGATCCGGGACCGGGGCGCGGCGCGGATCATGCTCTCGACCGGCGCGTCGCAGTTCGCGCTGCTTGCCGCGCTCGTCGCGCAGGAGATCGACTGGTCGAAGGTCGAGATGTTCCATCTCGACGAGTATGTCGGACTGCCGCGGTCCCATCCGGCGAGCTTCCGGCGTTACCTCGAGGAACGCTTCCTGGCGAAGCTGCCCCACGGCGCGCTCCTGAAGGCCGTTCATTTCGTCTCCTGGGAGGGAAACGTCGACGCGAACATCGCGGCGCTCTCGCGGGAGATCCTGCGCGAACCGGTCGACGTCGGCTTCATCGGCATCGGCGAGAACGCGCACATCGCCTTCAACGATCCTCCGGCCGATTTTTCCACGCACGAGCCGTACATCGTCGTCACGCTCGACGAACGGTGCCGCCTCCAGCAGGTGGGGGAAGGGTGGTACCCGGACGTCGCGTCCGTCCCGGAACGCGCCGTCACTGCGTCCGTGCATCAGATCATGCAATGCCGCTCGATTCTCTGTTGCGTTCCGTTCGCGGTCAAGGCCGACGCCGTAAAGCGGACGCTCGAAACGCCGCTCTCGCCGCTCGTCCCCGCGACGATCCTCAAGACGCACGAGGACGCGACGATTCTCCTCGACAGGGACTCCGCGGCGGGGACGCCGGTCGACGTTCTCGCCCGGTTCGACGTGACGGACCTTCGAGCGGGCGCGTGACCCGGACATGGCGGGCACGCTCTTCGCGAACGGCATCCTGCTGCTCGATGACGGCTTTTCGCGCGCCGACCTGCTGGTCCGCGACGGACGAATCGGGCGCATCGCTCCGGCGATAGCGCCGGAACCGGACGACGCGGTCGTGGACCTGTGCGGAGACCGTCTCGTCCCGGGATTCATCGACATGCACGTTCACGGCGGCGGCGGTGCGGACTTCATGGACGGAAGCGAGGGCGCGATCCGCACCGTCTGCCGGACGCACGCGCGCTTCGGAACGACAACGCTCTGCCCGACGACGCTGACGGCCCCCGACGACGAGATAACCGCCTTCCTCGGGACAGCCCGGGACCTGATGAGCGGGGATGACCGCGACCCTTCGCGCCGGGACGGCGCCCGCATCGGCAGCGTCCACGTCGAAGGGCCGTGGCTCGCGCCCTCTCAGGCCGGAGCGCAGGATCCCGCCTACCTCCTGTCCCCCTCGGTCGCGCACCTCGAACGACTCCTGGGAGCGTGCGACGGCGTGTCGACCGTCACGATCGCGCCGGAACTCGACGGCGCGTGCGAGTGCGCCGAATGGCTCACGGAGCGCGGCGCGCTTCCGGCGATGGGGCACTCGGACGCGACCCTGGCGCAGGTCCGCGACGCCGTTGCGTGCGGCTTCCGGCACATGACGCACTTCTACTCCGCGATGAGCACGGTGAAACGCGACCGCGGCTATCGCATCCCCGGAATGGTCGAGGCCGGATACCTGTTCGACGAGGTCACGGTCGAAACGATCGCGGACGGCAGCCACCTGCCGCACGAGCTGCTCCGGCTCGTCTGGAAGGTCAAGGGAACCGGGAGAATGGCGCTTGTCACCGATGCGATGCGCGGGGCCGGGATGCCCGAGGGGACGTACCGGCTCGGCAGCCTGAAACGCGGGCGCGACGTGATCGTCGAGGACGGCGTCGCGCGGCTTCCCGACCGCAGCGGCTTCGCCGGGAGCGTCTGCACGATGGACCGGGCCGTGCGGACGGTCGTCGCCGCCGGGATTGCGCTTGAAGACGCGCTCCGGATGGCGTCGGCGACGCCCGCGCGCATCCTCGGAATGCAGGACCGGCGCGGACGCCTGCGCCCCGGCCTCGACGCCGACCTCGTGCGGCTCGACGGCGAGCTGAACGTGCGGATGACCGTCGTGGGCGGACGCATCGTCTTCGACGCGCGTAACGGATAGGGGCGAAAGCGCCGAAACAAACGCGAGGGAGGTGTATTCATGAAACCACGAACACGATTCCTGTCACGCCTGTTTCTGTTTCTCTGCTGTCTTTTCGCCGCGGTCCCCGCGCTCGCGGCGGGAATCGCCATGCACGTCATCGACGTCGGCCAGGGGGACTCGATTTTCGTTCAGTTCCCGAACGGCTCGACCATGCTCGTCGACGCGGGACCGTCCGATGCCGGCCCGACCGTCGTCCGCTATTTGAAGGACCTCGGCGTCCGGAAGATCGACATCCTCGTGCTGACGCACCCGCACTCCGACCACCTGGGCGGCATG
>CALMZW010000385.1 GCA_937870605.1 uncultured Synergistaceae bacterium | reverse complement strand
CGAAACCGGGCGAGACAATCCTCGAGATCGGAACCGGCTCGGGCTATCAGGCCGCGATACTCGCACGCCTCGGCGCCCGCGTGGTCACCGTCGAACGGATCGCGCCGCTCTACGAACGGACCTCGGCGCTGCTCCGCGACCTCGGATACGACGTTCGCTGCGTGCTTGCGGACGGCCGGGCGGGGCATCCGGACTGCGCCCCCTACGACGGCGTCCTCGTGACGGCGGCCGCGGACGTCGTGGAACCGGAATGGATCGCCCAGCTCCGCGACGGGGGACGGCTCGTCCTGCCGCTCGCCGTTCGGGACGGGACTGCGGAGCGGTTACAGCAGGTCGTCCGCATCCGGCGCAATGGAGACCGGTTGGAGGAGGACCGCTTCGAGTACTGCCGTTTCGTTCCGATCCTCCCCGGCGTCCTGAGAGAACCGGGGTGACGGGAGAATCAGACCGCGCCGACGAAACATTTCTCCGGACGCCGCTTCCCGAAGCCGTATTTCGTACCGGGGCCCCATTGAAAAACGGCAGGGTGTATTGGTACAATAATCGCGTTGGTGTGAAATATGTTCCAGAGAAATTTTTCAAGGAGGACACATGTATTCAAACGCCTTGCTCGTCAAAGCCGCCGAGCTCTACTATGCCCGCCATTCGTCCCAGAAGGAGATCGCGCAGCACCTCGGCGTTTCCGCCGCGACCGTGTCGCGCATCCTCCAGGAGGCTGTCGAACAGGGCGTCGTCCGCGTCCGCATCGTCGATACGGCGAACCGCGCGATCGAACTCGCCGGTCACCTGAGCGAACGGTTCGGCCTCGAACGCGCGGAGATCATCGACTCCGGACACGACCGGGACGCGTGGAAGCTCAAAAAGCTCCTCGGCAAGGCGGCCAAGCGGCTCATTCCCGAACTCTGCCCCCCGGGGGGGACGGTCGGCATCGGCAGCGGAGGGACGATTTTCGAAATGATCGAATCGCTCGAATCCGGCGACGGCGTCCAGGGGATGCGCGTCATTCCGCTCATGGGCGGTTTCGCGACGCCCCACCCGGAACGGGAGACGAACCGCCTCGTCAGCACGATGGGCTCGGCGCTGAACTGCACGTTCTCCTACCTTCTGGCCCCGGCGGTGGTCAGCTCCTCCGCCGCTCGCGACACGTTCCTCGCCGAGTCGCAGATCGCCCGGGCGACGGCCCTTTGGGATTCCGCGGATACGGCCATATTCTCGATCGGACCGGGGCTCGAGACGAGCATGTACGTCTTTCTCTCCCCCGAGTTTCTCGACATCGACGAGGCGAAGGCGCTGGGCGCCGTGGGCGATATCCTCGGACGCTTCATCGACGGGGAGGGACGCGAGATCGACTTCGCGTTCAACCGGCGGCTCATCTCGATCCCCTTCGAGCGGTTGTTGCGCATCCCGCACCGGATCGGCATCGGGGGCGGGCCGTCAAAATACCGGAGCGTGCACGCGGCGCTGAAATCGGGCATCGTGACGGCGCTCGTGAGCGACGCCGCGACGTGCGAATACATCCTTTCGGAAGAACATACACTCATGGAGGCGAAAAAAGCATGACGGAATTCGAACGTATCTTCGGCACGCGCAAACCCATTTTGGGCATGGTTCACTTTCCCCCGCTCCCCGGCTCCCCGCTCTACAATCCGGCGACCGGGATGAAGGCGCTGCGCGACATAGCGCTGCGCGACACGGAAGCCCTCATGAAGGCGGGCTTCGACGGCGTGGTGTTCAGCAACGAGGGCGACCGTCCGTATCTCTCGACCGTCGCTCCGGTCACCGTCGCGGCGATGGCCCGGCTGATCGCCGAGGCGTCGAAGCTCTGCGACAAGCCCTTCGGCCTGTCCGTCCTCGCGGACCCGGAGGCGGCGATTTCGGTCGGGACGGCCGTCGAAGCCGACTTCGTGCGAATCTTCCTCTCCTGGGTCTTCGTCGGGGACTGGGGCATCGTCGACCCGTGCGCCGGAAAGCTCCTGCGCCTGAAGTCGTCGGTCCACGGAACCATGAAGATCGTCGCGAACATCTCCGGCCACACGGAACCCCTCGGCGGACGGAAGCTCGAGGATATCGCGCGCGGCGCGGTCAAGTTCGGCCTCGCGGACGCGGTCTGCCTCGCCGGAACCACCGCAGGCAGCGAAATCGCCGAGGACGACCTGAAGAGCGCGCGCGCCGGGGCGGAAGGCGTCGCCGTCATCGCGGGCACCGGAGTCCGGACGTCCAACGTCGAGCGCATGCTCGCCCTGGCCGACGGCGTGATCATGGGAACGAGCATCAAGGTCGACGGCAATACGTTCAACCCCGTGGATCCGGCCCGCGCCCAAGAGTTCATCGCGCGCGCCAGGGACGTCCGAGCCCAGTACAAATGAGCGTCCTCGAGATCCGCGGACTGACGAAGACATTCCCCGGCGTCACGGCTCTGGAGGACGTCAGCCTGTCCGCGGAGGCGGGAGAGATTCACGGACTCGTCGGAGAAAACGGCGCGGGAAAATCCACCCTCGTCAAAATTCTCGCGGGGGTTCACCGGCCGAGCGCCGGATCCTTCCTCATCGACGGACGGGAGCGACGCTTCGGCTCTCCGAAGGACGCGTCGGAACTCGTCGGCGTCGTCCACCAGGAACGCGAACTCGTGCCGCACTTCACCGGCTGGGAGAACCTCTTCCTCGGCCTCGAACCCACGTACGCCGGGTTTCTCAAAAAACGCGAAATGCGTGCGACGGCAATGGAGTTCCTCGAAACCTACGGCCGGGGGCTCGACATCGACATGGGCGCTCCCGCGCACACGCTTTCCAGCGGACAGCAGGAAATGCTCACGATCATGAAGGTTCTCTTCCGGAACCCCAAGATCATCATTTTCGACGAGCCGACCGCGCCCCTGAGCATCCGGGAGTGCGAGATCCTGTTCGCGCTCGTGCGCGACCTGAAGCAAAAGGGACTCGCGATCCTCTACATCTCCCACCACCTCGAAGAGGTCCTGTCGCTGTGCGACCGTATCTCCGTGCTGCGCAACGGCCGCTACGTGGCGACGGTCGACGCTGCCGCGACGAAAGAGGCCGATCTGATCCGCCTTATGATTTCGCGCGACATGAAAGAGCAGTACCCCAAACTCCCCTGCCGGGCCGGGGACATCGTCTTCGCCGCGGAGGGATACGCCTCCGCCCGGGACCGGCTTCGCGACATCTCCTTCAATATCCGTTCCGGGGAGATCGTGGGCTTCGCCGGTCTCGTCGGCGCGGGGCGCACGGAGCTTGCCGAGGCGCTCTTCACGGGAAGCTCCCGTGACGCGGGGACCGTCCGGCTCAAGGGACGCGACTTCCTGTCGCACAGTCCGAAGGACTCCATCCGGCAGGGCATGGTCATGATCCCCGAGAATCGCAGGGAACACGGACTGCTCACGCAGATGAGCGTCTACGAAAACCTGATCCTGCCCCAGCTGGAGGGGTTGTCCTCGATCGGCTTCCTGCGCTGGAGGGCCGCCGACCGACAGGTCCGGTCCGCCGTCGAGCGCCTCTCGATCAAGGTCGCCTCCCCCTCGCAGTCCGTCTCCACGCTGAGCGGGGGAAACCAGCAGAAGGTGTCGGTCGGCAAGTGGTTCGGCCTTCCCGCGGCGCTCTGGATCTTCGACGAGCCGACCCAGGGAATCGACGTCGACGCCAAGCGGGAGCTGTACGATATCATGGGACATCTGGCGCAGGATGGAGCGGCCGTGTGGTTCATCAGCTCGGATCTGCGCGAGCTGCTGGCCATCGCGGACCGGCTGTACGTGATGAAAGACCGGAAGATCGTCGGTGAATGCGTCCCTCCGTTCAATCCCGACGGCGTTCTGGGAATGATGATGGGGGAGAAAACGGCATGAGCGATGAAAACGGAACGCTTCGAAAGCATGAAGGCGGACACAACATCCTGATGCGCTTCGGGACCATCATGGCGCTGGCGGCCATCGTCGCATGGCTCTCCGTCACGGTTCCGGGCTTTATCGAGGGGCAGAACGTCCTCAACATCCTGCGGCAGATCGCGCTGCTCGCCATCATATCGGAAGGGTTCACGATGTGCCTCATCGTCGGCGAGCTGGACCTGGCCTTTCCGAACGTCGCCAGCCTCGCGGGCGCCATCGTCGCGGGGCTGATCTTCGGCGGCATGCACCCGTTCGCGGCGTCGCTCATCGCGCTCTCGGTCGGCGTCCTCTTCGGCGTCGGAGCCGGGCTCCTCGTGACGAAGGTCGGCATCCCGTCGCTGATCACGACGCTGGCGTCGGGAATCATCGCCGGCGGACTGATCTACATGTACACCAAGGGCGTCTCCTTTTACGGCAAGCTCCCCGAGTCCTTCCTGCTTCTCGGGAGGGGAAACGTCGGACCGGTTCCCGCGCTCGTGTTCATCATGTTCGTGGTCGTCGTCGCGGCGCAGGTGATGATTTCCTGTACGCGCCCGGGCAAGTACATGCAGGCGACGGGCGCGAACCCGGCGGCGGCCCGTCTCGCGGGCGTCAACACCGATCGCTACAAGATTCTCGCGCTCACGCTCTCCGGACTCGCCGCGGCCTTCACGGGCATCCTGCTCACCGCCCGTCTCGGGTCCGCGAACCCCGAGGGCGCGGCCGGCTTCATGATGGACGGCTTCGCGTCGGCGCTTCTCGGAATGACCGTCCTGAGCATGGGGCGCGCGAATCCGTTCGGAACGTTCATCGGTTCGCTCATGATCGGAATCATCAACAACGGCATGACGCTCGCCGGGTCGCCCTACTACATGCAGGACATCACGAAGGGAATCATCATCATCCTGTCCGTGGCGCTGACGTCCTGGCAGACGAAGCGCTCGGAGCGCTAGCCCCGCGCGGGAAAGAAACGGCTTTTCGCGCCGCACCCGGTGCGGCGCTTCAAACGCACCTCAAACAAAGGGAGGGGTTGTACGGTGAAACGGTTTGCGGCAATAGCGGCGGCCGCGGCGCTTCTGTGCGGCGCGGCGGGAATGGCGGCGGCGAAGGAGATCAAGGTGGGCTTCATCGCCACGAATTTCTCGGCGGAGTCTCAGGCCCGGGTGGCGAACGCGTTCGAGAAGATCGCGAAGGACAAGAAGTGGGACGTCAAGATGCTCAACTCCCAGGGCTCCATCGAAACGCAGTCGAACCAGCTCGAGAACCTGTTCCAGATGAAGGTCGACGCGGTCGTCCTCGCGATGGCGCACCCGCAGGAGATCCGGCCCGCGCTCGACAAGCTCCTCGGCGCGAAGATCCCGGTCATCACCATCGATTCGGGCTACGTCGACGGCGTGGTATGCGACATCACGTCGGACAATTTCGCGATGGGCGCGAAGGCGTCGACCTACCTCATGGATTCGCTCGGCGGCAAGGGCAACATCATCGTCATCAAGTTCGAGAAGCACTACGGGACGCGGCGCCGCGGCAAGGTCTTCGACGCGGTCCTCACGGAATACCCGAACATCAAGGTCCTCGCGGAGTACAGCGTCGTGGCTTCCAAGCGGTTCATGGACGACACGCGCTCCGCGATGGAAACCTACGCCACCCGTTTCGGCGATCAGATCAACGGCGTCTGGTGCGCGTTCGACCAGCTCGGCTACGCGGCTGCCGACGTCCTCGCCGAGCATAAGATGGGCAACGTCGTCGTCGTCGGCGTCGACGGCAACCAGGAGACCTTCCGGCGGATCGGGACCGGCAACATGGCCGCCACCGTCTCGCAGCCCTTCGAGGACATGGCCGCGAAGGCCGCGTCGATCGTCGAGTCGATGGCCGTCAACGGAAAGACCGCCGACGATGCGACCGGCGGCCGAAAGATCATCTACATGGACGCCCCGCTCATCGACAAGAACAATCTGCCCAAGTAAGATGTGAGGAACAGGGGCCGGGCCGGTCGGTCCGGCCCCTTTGCATGTTCGGGAAAGGAGACGAGCGCAGATGGAACTGTATCTCGGCATCGACATGGGGACATCATCGCTGAAAGCGACCGTCATCGACCGTGAGGGGAGGGTTCGCGCGCAGGCCCGCATCCCGAGCCGCGTGCTCCGGCCGAAGGAAGACTGGTACGAGGTCGCCCCGACCGAAACCTGGCGGAACGGCGTCGTCGAGTTGTGTCGCGATCTCGCGTCGCGCATCGCGCTCGCGGATGTCCGCTCGCTGTGCGTCAGCTCCCTGTGCGGCACCTTCGTCCCCGTCGACGCGGAGTTCCGTCCCGTCTACAACGCCATCCTCTACGGCATCGACCGCCGTTCGGCGAACCAGGCCGCGCGCCTCAACCGCGCCATCGGCCCCGACCGGCTCGCCGAACGCCTCGGCGGTCCGTTCACGACGCACTCCATCATCCCGAAGATCCTGTGGCTCAAGGAGGAATGTCCCGACATCTACGCGCGGACCCGGTGCTTCCTCGAGAGCAACAACTTCGTGACGGCCTGGCTCACCGGCGTCGCGCGATGGGATTACCCGAGCGCCGCGGGAACCGGCCTCGTGGACCTTCCCGATTGCGCGCGCCCCGACGGAATCCTCACGGAAACCGGACTCGACCCGGAATGCATTCCACCGTTCGCGTGGCCGCTCGACCGGCTCGGCGCCGTGACGAAGGCGGCCGCCGAAGCAACGGGACTTCCAGAGGGGGCGTCCGTCATGACCGGCGGATGCGACATCAACGCGGAGGTCATGGCGTCCTGGGCGTTTCGCCCCGGCAACATGACCGTCTCGTTCGGCTCCACCGTCTCGACGCTTCTCACGACCGACCGCCCCGTGCGCGTTCCCGGCTTCGTCGCCGGAATGTCGCTCGTGCCCGGGACCTGGCGCGTCGGCGCGGCGACATCGTCGGGCGCGAAACTCCTCGAATGGATCGGCCGCTTCACCGGAATCGCGAACCCCGAACCGCGAACCGGGCCGACCGGCGTCGTTCTGCTTCCCTACGCCGAAGGAGCGCGCACACCGTTCCACGAACCGCAAGCGACATGCACCATCACGGGGCTGACCGGCAGGACCGAGCCCGGAGACCTCGCGTGGGCCGCGCGGGAGGCGCTGGGCTACGAACTGGCGATGATTCTGGGGAAGATCGAACGGTTCACTCCGACGCCGGACACGCTCGAAATAGGCGGAGGACTCGCCCATTCAGGGGAATTCATGCGTCTGATCGCCGACATCACGGGAAAGCGCCTGCGCCTGCATCCGGAGACCGACGCCTCGTTCGGCGACGCGCTCGTCGCGCGGACCGCCGACACGCCGCTCGACATCATGGAACGTCTGCCCGGAATAGCGGAGCACCTCGAACGGCTGAAAATCGTCGAACCGGACCGGGAGCGGCGCGAAGCGTATGAACCGTACCGAAGGCGTTTCGACGCACTGTGCGACATGATGTTCCAACGGGAGGGATCGCTGTGAACCCGGCAAAGGTGAAGCGGGAATCCGTCGTATCGCTCACGGATCTGCCGAACATCGGAAAGGCCATGGCCGCCGACCTGCGACTGATCGGAATCGACGAGCCCGGACAACTTCGCGGCCGTTCCCCCTACGAACTCTACGAACGTCTGTGCGACAGGACGGGAAGTCGTCAGGATCCGTGCGTTCTGGACACGTTCATCTCCATCGTCCGCTTCATGGACGGCGAGGAGCCGCGCCCGTGGTACGCGTTCACGGAGGAACGCAAGCGGACGCTGCGGCCCCCTACAGACTCACGGCGAGGGACCCCGCGACGATGAGGGCGATCCCCGTCCACTGCGCGGCCGTCGAACGTTCGTGCATGACGAAGATGCCGAAGAGCGCCGTAAGGAGCGGGCTCGCTCCCGTGATCGGCGTCACGATGGAGAGCGGGATCAGGGTGAGCGCCCACGTGAAGGTATACACGCCGATCCCAAGTCCGAACGCCCCCGCGCCCATAATGGCGATCCACGAACGCCGCGAAACGTCTTTGATCCGCGATCGGTTCTCCCCCCTCGTCCCGACCGCCCAGTGCGTCCACGTGCATCCGATGAGGAAGATCGACCTCCAGAACGCGATGGTGATTCCCGGCACGCCCTTCAGGAGAAGGTACTTCGTGAGGGGAACCGTCAGTCCCCACGCAAGCGCGGCGCCGAGCGCGCACAGGAAGCCCCTCGCCGCCATCGCGGGACGGTCCGCCCCTCGAACCTCGAAACGCAGCAGCACGACGCCGAGGATGACGAGGACCGTTCCCAGAATGATGTTCCATGTAATGCTCTCGCCGAAGAAGAACGCCGAAACGGCCGTGACGATGAGCGGGTAGGCGCTCGTTATGGGAACGGCGCGGCTGACGCCCAGATGCCGTATGGCGGCGAAGTAGAGGATGTCGCCCAGGATGTTGCCGAAGAGCGTATTCGCGAGGATGACGAGGAACAACACTCCCGGAGCGTTCCAGACGAGCGCCCCCGGATCGGTCATGAGCCCGATCGACAGGAGAACCCCGAACGATCCGAACGAACGGATCGCGTTCACTTCGAGAAACGACAAACCGCCCATGCCGCGCTTCAGCAGGATGGGAGACGCGGCCCAGCAGCAGGCCGTTACGATGCTCATGAGAATTCCGAGAAAATACATACTGCCTCCCTGCCCTCCATGTCTCTGGGAGGG
>CALMZW010000384.1 GCA_937870605.1 uncultured Synergistaceae bacterium | reverse complement strand
CGCCTTCCCGGCGTTTGTCTGGCTGCCCCGGGGCCAACCTGCGGCGCGCGGCGCGACGCACGGCTTCGTCAATCCGGTCGTGGCGGTGCTGCTCGGGTGGGCGTTCGCCGGAGAGGCGCTGACTCTTCCGATGCTTATCGCCGGAGGCGTCGTGGTCCTCTCCGTCATCCTCATCACGTTTTCGCGGACGTCCGAACGCGCCTGAAACGCGCGCCCGCCGCGCTCACGCGCCGTATATCTGCTCCACGCGTCGGGCCAGCCGGACGATCGGGGCCCAGTCATGCTTCGAGATATCCTGCCCGTGCGCCAGGTTGTTGCGCAGGGTTTCGAGATCCGTCGCCGCTGTTTTGGCCGCCGCCGCGGTCGCGAACCCCGATCCCCGCACGAACTTCGGCTCCCTGAAGAAGAGCTGCTGCTTGTCGGAGAACTGAAGGCAGTCCACGAGGTCGGCCTCAAGCCCCCGTCGCTTCCGTTCGGCCTGGAGCTCCCTCGCCTTTTCCAGCCGTCCCTCGCTCACTTCGGACGTCCACGAGTCGTCGGGCCATCGGCTTCTGATGATCTGGACCATGAAAATTTCGATCAGGATGATGATTCCGAAGAGCCACATCCGGACGACGGGCTTTTCGATATCGTCGCGACGGATGACGCCGATGACGCTTCCGTCGATCGAGACGAAGCAGAACGTGTAGTCCGTCAGGACATGGATCACGTCGGTCAGCGAGGATTCGAGGCTCAGCACCTGCTGCGGGTCGATCCGTCGGATCCGTGCAGCGGCTCCGGGAGAAACGTCTTCGCGGGCGAGATAGTCGGTGACGGTTCCCTTTCGGCGGACGCCGAAGACCGGGACGTTGGGGAAGGCGTCGGCCGTGAATCCGGCGCCTTCGATGGATTCCGCGTCCAGGGAGAGAAGGGGCTCCTGGAGATCTCTCGCGGCGAACGCGCCCGCAAACAGCCTGATGCCGCGTTGCCCCGGAAGGATTTCCTTCGGCAGCCATTCATCGAACTCGTGCAGTTCGTCGTCCTCCTCAGCCGGAGAGGTCGATTTCCCGAGCATCGCGGCGCAGGAACGCATCTTCTTCTCCGCCATCGCGAAAAGTCGCGGATCCCCGTCGCCGAGAACTTCGAGAAGCAGCGACATTTCGTGCAGAAAGACGCGTCCGAACTTCGGATCGTTGCGGCAGATGTCCGTGCAGTTGTCGATCAGGTCGGCGAGCTTGATCGTCTTGGCCCGGGGAGACGCCTGCGCCGTATGCTTCCGGTCGATCTCCTTGCGCGCCGCGCGGTTTCCGTCGCCGGAACGGCTGACGTCGGTGAGCTGCTTGACCAGGTTCATGACGTCCTCGCCGAATTCGCGCTCGATCTCCTCGAATGTCGTGGGAGTGTCCTCGACCGTGTCGTGCAGCCAGGCGGCGGCGACCATGGACTCGTCCGCATCCGTCGTCGAGGCGACCAGGTGCGCGACGGCTTTCAGATGCACCTCGTAGGGTTGCAGGGTGTACTTCCGAAGCTGTTTGATTCCGGCATGGGCCGATGTGGCGAAACGGCGAGCCTTGTCTGCGAGCGTTTCCATAAAACCCCTCCATTCCTGTAGCGGGGAATGCGTCTCGAAAGACTCACGTTCCCTGACGTTTGATCCATCGTTCCGGCAGGTCGATGACGAACGCCGGTTTTTCATTCTACAACATGCATTCTCTTCCGGCTTTGCGGAAGCCGGAAGAGGTTTTTCTGCTATGCTTTCCGCAACGAATCTGAGAAACGATGCCGGTCGGGATCAATCTGCATGCGAGAGGGAGGATGAATCATGGACGCTACGTTGCAGACGACCTTTCTTGGAGTGACGCTGAACAACCCGTTTTTACTGTCGTCCGCGCCGCCATCCCGGAGCCGGGAGATGATCGAGCGCGCGTTCGACGCCGGCTGGGGCGGGGCCGTCATCAAGACCCTCACGCAGGTCGAGTCTCCGGCGCGACGAAACGTGACGCCGCGCATCCGGGCCATTCGCAACGGAAACCACGTTATCGGCTTTACAAATATGGAACTGGCTTCCATGCACCCCACGGAGGAGTGGCTTGCCGATCTGGCCGCGATAAAGAGCCGGTATCCCGACAGGGGGCTCGGGGCGAGCATGCTTTACGGCGGCCGCCCCGATGAGAAGCAGTGGCGCGCCGTTGCGCGCGCATGCGAAGAGGCAGGGGTGGACTGGCTCGAACTGAATCTGTCGTGTCCGCACGGAGGGGCGGAGGATGGGGGAGAGTTCGCCATCGGGACGAGGTCAGACGCCATCCGGTCCGTCGTGGGCTGGGTGCGGGAATCCGTGAAGCTTCCGCTCATCGTCAAACTCCCGGCATTCAGCGATATCGATGCGGGAACCAAAGCCGCGCGGGCGGCCGGGGCGGATGCCGTTGCGGTCATCAACACCTTGAACGCGCTGAGCGGCATCGATCTCGATACATGGCGTCCGATTCCGTCGGTTGCAGGCGAAAGCGCCTTCTGCGGCCTCTCCGGCAGGGCGGTGAAGCCCGTGGCGTTGCGCTGCGTGGCGACGGCCGCCGCATCGGGTGTTCCCGTCTCGGGGATGGGAGGAATCTACGACTGGCGCGACGCGGCGGAGTTCCTGCTCGCGGGGGCGTCGTGCCTTCAGGTCTGTTCGGCCGTCATGGAACACGGATACGGCATCATCGGCGATCTGTGCGACGGCCTTCTGGCCTATCTGAAGGCGAAGGGGCTGTCGCGTCCCGCGGATCTGACGGGCAAGGCGCTGCCGCATATCGCGCCGCACGCCGCGCTTTCGAGGGAGGCACGCGTCGTTGCGGCCTGCCGGCAGGAGCGGTGCCTGCGCTGCGGGATGTGTTCCGTGAGCTGTCGCGACGCCGGGTTTCAGGCGATCGCGTGGCGCCAGGGGGAGCATCCCCGGATCGACCGCGACGCCTGCGACGGATGCGGCCTGTGCGCGGGCGTCTGCCCCGCCGGATGCATTGCGATGGAACCGCGCTGAAAACGGCGCCGGTTCAGTCGTCGCTCCCTTTCCGCGCGAGCGCGAGCGAGAGCCTGTTCCGGTACGTGTCCAGAATGACGGCGACGACGATGACGCACCCCGTGACGATCTGGCGTGCGAAGTCGCTCATGCCCATGAGCAGGAGCCCGTTGTTCAGAACTCCCATGATGCACGCGCCGAAAAAGGTTCCGATCATTGAGCCCTTGCCGCCGCTCATGCTCGTTCCGCCGATAACGACCGCGGCGATGGCGTTCAGTTCGAACCCCACGCCGAGGATAGGAGACGCGATGTTGAGTCGGAGCATGTAGAGGATGGCGGCGATTCCCACCATGCCGCCGCAGAGGACGAACGCGGTTATCTTGTAGAAACGGGTGTTGTGCCCCGAGAGACGCACGGCTTCCTCGTTGTTTCCGATGGCGTAGATCAGGCGACCGAAGACGGTTCGCGAGAGGACGATGTGTCCCAGAACAATGAGCAGCGCGGCGCCGAGGAAGATGATCGGAAGGCCGAGAAACGTCCGGCTGCCGTACGGGTTGAAGGCCGCAGGGAAGGAGAAGATCGTCCGGCTGCCCGAGATCTGGAGCGCCGCGCCCCGGGCG
>CALMZW010000383.1 GCA_937870605.1 uncultured Synergistaceae bacterium | reverse complement strand
TCGAACGCGCGATGCAACTCTTCGGCGTTCGCTTCGTCCGAGCGTCCGGCCAGGTATCCGCGGGACTCTTTCGTCGACGGATACAGCACGGGCTCGTAGAGGAACTGCTCCTTCAGCACCTTCACCGAGCGTTCGATGTCCGCCGATGTCGACGGGCTCGCGAGCGCGATCACGGCCACGCGGCTTCCGGGACCGAGCGGCGCGGGAAGCCGGGACACCGGAGCCGGACGAGACGCCGGTTGCGGCGCGCGAATGGACGGCGCGCCCGCAGGCGTCGCGGCGGCGACGAACGAATCGAACCACGTCCGCGACGCAAGCAGCGACGGCATGAAGCTTCCGCTGTGGCTCACGGGGCCGATGTCGACGGCTTCGACCGGGGCGCCGAGCCGCTTCATGTGCGATTGCGTCTCGAGCGCGAGTTCGTACGGGACAAGCGTATCCTTCGTGCCGTAGTACAGGCGGACGGGGGCCTTCGGGGCCCAGTCGTGAACGTCATTGCGCGCGAAAAGGCGGCAGATCGGGTGCGAACCGCGATCCATCGCGTGCAGGAATTCGGCGCGGAAGACGGACGACTGCTTCGGCGGGAAGCTCTCGAGAACGCGCGCCGCGCCGGATGCGCGTCCGTAGAGCAGCTCGTCGGCCTTGCGCTCCCACCCCGGAAGAAAGGCGTCGTTCACCGGGATGCGGTACGCGTTCGCAACCGAAAGAACGGTTTTCGCCATCACGACGGGCGCGGACGCGTCGCCCCCGTGCAGCCACAGCCGCCGGCACGGAAGCAGCCGGTACGGCCCGGAAACCGGCGCGGACGCCGTGACGGGCGAGCCGCCCCCGGATTCGAGCAGGCGGTGCATCGCCATCGTCGCGTGACCGCCCTGCGACAGGCCCGTCAGGAAGAGCTTCCCGGAAAGCTGCACGCCGAGCTTCGCGCAGAGCCGCCGCGCGGCTTCGAGAAGATGGACGCCCGCGGAGGCCTCCGTCGCCGCGTTCAGGAAGGGGTGCCGGGCGCGCGATCGTCCCTGGCCGATGTAGTCGGGCATCGTCACGACGTACCCGTACGCCGCGAAGACATGCAGCATGGCCGTCGCCTCGCCGCTTCGGAGCATCGACGGCGAATCGAGCGGGTCGAGAATCATCCCCTGCTGGTACGATACCCACGGCCGCGGTCCTGCGACCTGCGGGATCATCACAAGTCCGGACGCGACGACCGGGTCGCCGTCGACGCCCCGCGTGGCGTATTCCACGGCGTAGAGACGCACGCCGTTTTTCGCGGGCCCGAGCGCGCGGACACCCTCCGCGACCGGAGGCGTCAGGGCGCGCCGGAACTCCGGCCGCGCCGGAAGGGCGTTCGCGTCGATCCACTCGCGCGAATACTCCCTGAGCAGCTCCGAGCGGACGATGCTCCCGTCGGGAACCGCGGCCGCAACCGGAACGACCGGCGGCAGCACCCCCACAACAACCGACAGAAGGAACGCCCATACCGCCTGCATCGCCCGCATCCGCCACCCCGTCACGCTTCGTCGCATCGGACCGCCTCCCTGAACTGACTGGAATACACGAATTGCACACAGAATATCACGATCTCAGGCGGGCGGGGGATAAAATCCGAGGATCACGGCGCTTCGTGCGAAACGACTGGTCGACGACAATTACACTTCCCCGTCGACGACAATGACGCTTCCTCATACGGGAACGCGACGGAACCAATTCCCGCAGGACATCGGCCCTGACGGAACGCGGGGCGCTTCACGCGCGTCTTCGCGGATGGCGGCACGCCGGACGGAAGCAGAGCGCCTCCCGAAATCCGCCCATGAAAAAAGAGAAGGGCTGCGTTCAGCCCTTCTCTTCCGATATCCCCGTAAGAAAGATCGCTACTTCGCAGCTCCGGCGGCGGGGAAGGAAACCGACGTCTTGAACTCTTCGCGCAGCTTCTTGACTTCATCCGCGTAGAGCTTCTGTATTTTTTCGTGTCGCAGGGCGTTTTTGATCGAGTCCTTCACTTCCTCAAACGGCTTGCCTGCCGCCCCTTTACGATCCGTGAGCTTCACGAGGTTCCACCCGTTTTGCGCCTTGACGGGACCGCCGACCTCCCCCTTCTTCAGGGAGAGCGCGACCCGCTCCAGTTCGGGGAAGATCCGGCCGCGAGGATTCCAGCCGATGTCGCCCCCCGGCTCGTTCGCCTTGTTCGGGCACAGGGAGTACCGGTCGTTCGCCTCTTCGAACGACAGTCCTTTCCGGATCTCGTCAAGCACCTTTTTGGCGCTCTGCTCGTCGTTCAGAATGATATGGCTCATCCGGAACTGTTCTCCGTCCGCAAAGAGCGCAGGGTTTTTCTGATAGAACTCCTTCGCTTCGTCATCCGTCACCGATATGCCGGAGCTCATTTGGGTCACGAGAAAATTTCTCGCAAGATTCTTCATGATCGTCTTCACGACCGGCTCATACTGTTCCCGGAAGGCCTTTTGCTCGTCGAGCTTCATCGTTTTCGCCTTCATGAAGAAGAGTTCCC
>CALMZW010000382.1 GCA_937870605.1 uncultured Synergistaceae bacterium | reverse complement strand
CATTTGCGGTCGCACCTCGAGAAAATCCGGGAACAGGGGTTCTGCATCGACGACGAGGAGTACGTCTCCGGGCTCGTATGCATCGCCGCCCCGGTCCGGGGACGGAACGGGAACGTTCTCGCCGCGTTGAGCATCGCGGTTCCGAAATACCGGTATCTCGAAGATCCGGGAAAAGAGGACGTCATCAGGGACCTTGTCGTTTCGGCCGCGCGGCGCCTATCGGAGAATCTGGGCTACGAGTTCCGCCAGGGAGGGGGATGTGAACGTGAAGGACGGTAACATGTTGCATTCTTTTGACGAACGGCGGTTCATCCGGTTTGTTCGGGACCTCGTGCGGATCGATTCCGTATACGATCCGATGCGGCCGGGCGCCGACGAGTCGCGCGTGACGGCGTTTCTTTCCGCCTTTTTGAAAGACGAGGGATTCGAGACCCATGTCGAGGAGGTCGCCCCGGGACGCTCCAACATCATCGCGCTTCTGGAGGGGCGGACGCCGGGGAAGACGCTTCTGTTCGAGGGGCATCAGGATGTCGTTTCGGTGGGCAATCCGGACAAATGGAAATACGATCCCTTCGGAGCCGAAATCGTCGAATGCTCCGGACGACGCAGGATGTACGGACGCGGAACGTGCGATACGAAAGGGAATACCGCCGCCGCGCTATTCGCGGCCAAGGCCATAAAGGATTCCGGCGCCGATTTCGCCGGGAGGATTCTTCTCTGTCTCCCCGTCGACGAGGAAGGGCTCATGATCGGCATCAAGGACTTCATCCGGAAGGGATGGGCCGATTCCGTCGATGCCGCCGTCATCTGTGAACCGGAGGATTTCAACCTCTGCGTCTTCCAGAAGGGCGCCATGCGGATCAGGATCACGTGTGCGGGAACGCAGGCGCACGGTTGCATGCCCCTCTCGGGAAACGATCCGAACTGGGCCATGGCCCGGATTATCTGCGAGCTTCGCCGGCTCGAGGATTTTGAAAAGGACCGGCTCGGACGGCACGATTTTCTCGGATGGCCCAGCGTGACGCCGACAGTGGTTCAGTCGCCGCTGACGGGCGTCGCGCAGCTCAACGTGATTCCGGAAGACTGCGGCGTGCTGCTCGACATCCGGACCGTCCCGGGGCAGGATCACGGCGCCTTGCAGCGCCAGATCCGGGGGATCGTCGACCGTCTCGCGCGCCAGTATCCCAATGGCGATGACCGTTGTGCGGCCGCAGTCGAGCTGCTGGAAGACCGTCCCTGGACGGAGACGTCGCGGGACGAGCCGATCGTCCGGGCCATCGACCGGGCCGTTCGTGACGTGCGGGGGAGCACGCCGGTATACAATGGAGTGCCGGGCGCGACGGACGGGACGTTCCTCGCCGCATGGAAAGGAATCCCCGTCATCGTGACGGGCGCAGGAGACCGCGAGATCCCGCACCACGTGGACGAATGGGTGGATGTCGACGACCTTCTGGACGCCGTCAGGCTCTACGCGCGGACGGCGATGCTGTTTCTGGAAAGGGAGGAGTGAGACGAAACGAAGGAACTCTTGCGGACGGGAAGATGTAACGCGCTTGTGGGGATGGCGGCCTGAATGTCTCGGACGATCGGAACACGCGGGGGAAGGAGTGATGTCCATGAGTTCGAAAAGCACCGATAACATAAGACAGGCAAACAGGGAGGCCCTCATTTCGCTGGCCCTGTACGGAATTTTTTTCCTCTGGTGGTATTTTTCGGCATACGGCGCCGGAGATGCCGATCCACAGAGCTATTCCTACGTCTGGGGATTCCCGTCCTGGTTTTTTTACAGCTGCATCGTCGGATACATAGGAATATCCGTTCTTGTCTGGATCGTCGTGCGCGTGTTCTTCAGGGAGATCCCGCTTGATGAGGACGCGGACGGAAAGGGGATGTCGAAATGACGACATCTTCCGTGAATCTGAGCATGATAGCGCCTCTTGTGATCTATCTCGTTGCGGTCATGTGGATCGCCGTCCGGGCGAACCGGTCCGCAAAACAGGCGACCACCGCGAAGGGTTTCGTCGAGGAGTATTTCCTCGGAAGCCGTTCGATGGGAGGCTTCGTTCTGGCGATGGCGATTATCACGACCTACACGAGCGCGAGCAGCTTCATCGGTGGCCCAGGCGTCGCCTACAAGATGGGGCTCGGCTGGATCCTGCTCGCGATGATCCAGGTTCCGACGGCGTTTCTGACGCTCGGCGTGCTCGGAAAGCGTTTCGCCATCGTCTCCCGCAGGATCGGCGCCGTGACCGTGACGGATTTTCTGCGCGCAAGGTACAAAAACGATTTCGTCGTGATTTTCGCGTCCGCCGCGCTGATCGTCTTCCTGATGGCGTCAATGCTCGCGCAGTTCATCGGCGGCGCACGCCTCTTCCAGACGATTACGGGGTATCCGTACATCGTCGGGCTTATCCTCTTCGGCCTGACGGTCGTCATCTACACGAGCGTCGGCGGATTCCGCGCCGTCGTACTGACCGATACGATCCAGGGAATCATGATGGTGCTGGCTTCGGTGGCCATTCTCTTCGCCGTCGTTCATGCCGGAGGCGGCGTGGCGAACATCATGAAGACGCTTCGGGACATCGACCCGGCGCTGATTACTCCGTACGGTCCGAAGAACTTTATCGCGAAGCCCTTTATCCTCTCCTTCTGGGTTCTCGTCGGATTCGCGATCCTCGGCCTGCCGCAGACGACGCACAAGTGCATGGGATACAAAGACTCGAAATCCATGCACGACGCCATGATCATCGGGACGTTCACCGTCGGATTCCTCATGCTCGTCATGCATCTGGTCGGAGCGTTCGGCCGCGCGGTCATCCCGGATATCGCCATCGGCGACATGGCCGTTCCGACGCTGACGATGAAGCTCATGTCCCCGTTTCTCGCGGGAATCTTTATCGCGGGGCCCCTCGCGGCGATCATGTCGACGGTGGACTCGATGCTGATCCTCTCATCCGCGGCAATCGTCAAGGATCTCTACCTGCATTACGTCAAGAAGGACGACGAGAACACCTCGCCGAAGACGCTCTCGGGAATGAGCCTGATAACGACCGCCGTCATCGGCGTCATCGTTTTCGCGGCGGCGCTCAACCCGCCTTCCCTGCTGGTCTGGATCAACCTCTTCGCCTTCGGAGGCCTCGAAGCGGTCTTTCTGTGGCCCACCGTGCTCGGGTTGTACTGGAAGCGAGCCAATGCGACGGGCGCGCTGGTTTCCATGCTCGTCGGCTGCGGATGCTTCTTTCTGTTCTCCGTACAGAAGATCCCGTTTTTCGGGATGCATGCGATCGTTCCGACGATTGCGATCGCGTTCGTCGCGTTTGTCGCCGGTTCCTTTTTCGGAAAGGGACCCGACAGGGGCACGCTCCAAACCTTCTGGGAATAGCCGCGGCTGTTCCAACGTCCGTGATGACCCCCGTTCCACAAACCGAAAGGAGTTGTGTAAACGAC
>CALMZW010000381.1 GCA_937870605.1 uncultured Synergistaceae bacterium | reverse complement strand
AAGGACGGATACATCACGCACGGCTACCTCTGGGATCCGGCGGACGCGGGCTACGCGATGGTCGCGGTGGCGAAGGCCATGCTCGACGGGCAGGAGATCAAAGAGGGGCAGGAGATCAAGGGACTGGGCGCCATGAAGATCGTGACCGACCCCGACACGAAGGGCAAGGTCATCACGTTCGACAAGATCCTCGACATCACCGCGGAGAGCGCCGGGAAGCTCGGCTTCTAGCGGCGCGGGAAGCCCGAACGGCATTCGCGGGACGTCCGCGCGGCGTTCGAGGGAAAAGTCGCAGCAAAGGGAGCCGCTCCCGCAGTCGGCGCGGCTCCCTTTTCAGTCTGGAGGATCGGAATATGCCCTTCGTCATCGAACTTACGGGAATACGAAAGTCCTTCGGCGGCGTTCATGCGCTGAAGGGGGTCGATTTTTCGATCTCCCCGGGCGAGGTGCACTGCCTGGTCGGGGAGAACGGCTCCGGAAAGAGCACGCTCATCAAGATCATGTCCGGCGTCCACGCGCCGGACGCGGGGGAGATCCGCATCGACGGAAAGCCGTGCGCGCGCCTGACGCCTTCGGCGTCGATCGCGGCGGGCATCCAGGTGATCTATCAGGATCTTTCGCTCTTCCCGAACCTCTCCGTCGCCGAGAATATCGGCATCCGGCAGTATATGGAGAAGGGGCGCCGTCTCGTGGACTGGCGGCGGCTCCGGAAGTCCGCCGACGACGCGATGCGCCGGATCGGCGTGTCGCTCGACCCCGACAGGCCCGTCCTCGATCTGTCGATCGCGGACCGCCAGCTGGTCGCGATCTGCCGCGCGATCGCCGAGGACGCCCGTCTCGTCATCATGGACGAGCCGACCGCGTCCCTGACGCGTACGGAGGTCGACGCGCTCCTTTCGGTCGTCCGCGATTTGCAGCGCCGCGACCTCGCGATCCTCTTCGTCAGTCACCGGCTCGACGAGGTGATGGAGATCGCCCGGCGCGTGACCGTCCTGCGCGACGGCGAACAGGCCGGCGTGTACGACGCGCGGGAGCTCGACGACGCCCGTCTCGCGTTCCTGATGACGGGGCGGAACTTTACCTGGGACATCAACCGGACCTCCTGCGACGCGAACGCGCCGCTGCTTGAGGTCCGAAATCTCTCGAAAAAACGGAACTACGCCGATATTTCGTTCACGCTGCACCGGGGCGAGATCCTCGGCGTCACGGGACTGCTCGGCTCGGGGCGCACCGAACTCGCGCTGTCGCTCTTCGGCTGTTCCGCGCCGGACTCCGGGGAGATCCGCGTCGAGGGGACGGCCGTCCGGCTCGAATCGAACCGCGACGCGATCCGCGCCGGAATCGGCTATCTGCCCGAGGACCGGCTGACGCTCGGGCTCGTCCTGGACCAGTCGGCGGGAGACAACGCCGTTCTCACGATTCTCGACTCCCTCGTCGGCGGTGGAGGCCTCATCGACGGCCGCCGTCTCGACGCGACCGTACGGGAGTGGATCGAAAGCCTGAATATCAAGGTCTCCGACCCGGCCGTGCCGGTCCGGACGCTTTCGGGGGGCAACCAGCAGAAGGTCGTTCTCGCCAAGTGGCTCGCGACGAACCCGAAGATCCTGATCCTCGATTCGCCGACGGTCGGCGTGGACGTCGCCGCGAAGCACGGCATCTTCGAGATCGTGAAGGCGCTCGCGGCGAAGGGGATCGGGATCATCCTGATCTCCGACGAGGTTCCGGAAGTCCTCTGCAACGCCCATCGCGTGCTGCTGATGCGCAAGGGGCGGATCGTCGGGGAATATCGCCCCGACAGTATCTCTCAAAAGGAACTGGCGGTGAAGATCAATGCCGAATGACGAACGCCTCAGCGGCGGAACGCGCACGGGCTTCGCTGCCCTGCGCGGGGAGTTTCTGCTCGCGGGGGTGATCCTGCTTCTCGCCGCCGTGCTCGGCGTGAAGACCGACGGCTTTCTCTCGTGGAGCAATCTCTTCGATCTGCTGAACAGCTACGCCTTCGTCGGAATCATGGCGGCCGGGTTGCTGACCGTCCTCATTTCCGGCGGAATCGACATCTCCTTCACCGCGACGGCCACGGTCGCGCAGTATGTGGTCGCGTCGATCCTCGTGCGGTGCGGCGAATCGATGGGAGCCCCCTTCGGCTGGATCGCGATCTTCGGCGCGGCGGCCTTCACGGGGCTGCTGCTCGGCGCGGTGAACGGCCTTCTGGTCCACACGCTCCGCGTTTCCGCGATGATCGTGACGATCGCGACGCTGAACGTCTTCTACGGAATCCTGATCTTCGTGACGCGCGGCAAGTGGCTCTACGACTTCCCGAAGTGGTTCGCCGACGGCGTGAACGTGTGGAGCTTCACGCAGGGCGGCGCGACATACGGCCTGTCGCTCGCGATCTGCGCGCTGTTTCTCGTGCTTGCGGGCACGGCCTTCCTGCTGAACCGGACGACGCTCGGCCGGAAGATCTACGCGATGGGCGGAAACCCCGAAGCCGCAAAGCGCATGGGCTTCAACCTGCTCGGGCTGCGCCTGTTCGTCTTCTGCTACATGGGCTTTCTCGCGGCGATCGGCGCCGTCGTTCAGGCGCAGGTCATGCAGACGGTCGCGCCGAACTCGATCGTCGGACGGGAGCTGGAAGTCCTCGCGGCCGTGGTCCTCGGCGGCGCGAGCCTCGCGGGGGGCGGCGGAACGCTTCTCGGAACGATGCTCGGCGTCGCGCTGATCGCGATCCTGCAGAACGGGCTGACGCTTCTGGGCGTCTCCTCGTACTGGCACCAGATCGTCATCGGGTGCGTGATCCTGTCGTCCGTAAGCGCGACGGCGTGGAACGCGCGGACGATCGCCCGGAAGGGGGTCGGCATCGATGTTCCGGATTGATCCGGTGATTCGTTCGCTGCTTGTGCTGCTGGCCTGCCTCGTCGCGTTGTTCGCGTTTCTTCTCGGGGGGCGGTTCTTCAGCTTCGCGAACCTTCAGTCGATGGCCTTCCAGCTTCCCGAACTCGGAATCCTGGCCGTCGCGATGATGGTCACGATGATGACCGGAGGCATCAACCTCTCGATCATCACGACCGCGAATCTCGCGGGAATCACCGCCGCGTTCTGCATCACGCGGCTCGCGGGCGCCGACGCGTCGTCCGGCGCGGTCCTCGGAATAACGGCGATCGCCTTCGCCTCGGCAATGGTCGTCTCCGCGCTGGTCGGCGCCGCGAACGGCTTCGTCGTCGCGCATCTGGGCGTCTCGGCGATTCTCGCGACGCTCGGAACCACGACGGTTCTCGAGGGAATCGGCGTCCTCATCACGCGGGGGTCGGTGATCTCGGGCTTTCCGGACGCGGTGCTCTTTATCGGGAACGGCGCGCTTTTCGGCGTGCCCGTCCCGCTTGTGATCTTCGCGTGCTGCGCGCTGGCCGTAGGCGTGTGGCTCGACCGGACGCCCTGGGGCGTCGGCGTCCGGATGACCGGCTCGAACGCGAACGCCACGGCCTACTCGGGAGTGGATGTCCGGCGCGTTCTCATGAAGGTGTACATCCTTTCGGGCCTGCTCTGCGGCGTCGCCGCCCTGATCATGATCGCGCGGTTCAACTCGGCGCGAGCCGGGTACGGCAGCTCCTACCTGCTCGTGACCGTTCTCGCGTCCGTTCTGGGCGGCGTGAACCCCGACGGGGGGTTCGGCAAGGTCGGAGGGCTCGTCGCGGCGCTGATGGTGCTTCAGGTGATCGGCAGCGGCCTGAATCTTCTGGGGCTGAGTCCGCATCTGGCCATCGCGCTCTGGGGAGGCATCCTGCTCTTCGTCATCGCGCTGCGTCTGCTGCGCGCCCGGCGCGCCGGGCAGTGACCCGGGCGATACATAGTGTGACAAAGGGGACTGGACCTGTGGACCAACGAAGCATCGCGGATTCTTTCGACGCGTTTTTCTTCGACCTCGACGGGGTCGTGTACATCGGGCGCAATCCGACGCCGCGGGCGCCCGAGACGCTGCGCGAACTCCGGTCGCGCGGGAAACGGCTGCGTTTTCTGACGAACAATCCGAGCGTCTCGCGCGAAGGAATCGCCGCGCGGTTAAACCGGATGGGCGTCGACGCCTTTCCGGAAGAGGTCTTCACGGCCGCCAGGGCGACGGCGATATACGCGGGGTCGGAACGGCTCAAGCGACCGATGATCCTCGGCGGCGACGCGCTCCTCGACGAATGCCGCGAGGCCGGACTCGACGTGCGCGCCCCGGATGGCGGATCCGGATGGGACGCCGTGATCGTCGGTTGGGCGGATACGATCACGATGAAGGATGTCCGCGAAGCCTGCGTCGCGATCCGCGAAGGCGCGAAATTCATCGTGACGAACGTTGACAAGACCTACCCGTCCGAACGCGGACCGATGCCGGCCGTCGGGGCGCTCGTCGAGATCCTGCGGATAACGAGCGGACGCGAGCCGCACGTCGTCGGAAAGCCCTCGCCGGACATGTTCCGCCAGGCGTTTGCGTCGCTCCCTCCCGGAGCGCGCTGCGTCATGGTCGGCGACATGCCGGATATCGACGTCGTCGGGGCGCATGCGGCCGGGATTCCGGCCGTGCTCATGGG
>CALMZW010000380.1 GCA_937870605.1 uncultured Synergistaceae bacterium | reverse complement strand
GTCTATCTTGGAGAGAGAGCTTAATAACCGTCAAGTTCCCGTGGGAGATCACGGCTCGTTTCGGTAAGATGAGCCCGATCGACTGGGAAGGCGATAATGGCCTGTACGAGCCGAACTTCGGCGACGATTCGTGGTTCCTTGACTGGCGCTTCCAGGGCATGGCGTTCGACAAGAGCTTTGGAATGGGCGATGCGCATTTCTTTGCTGCACATGATGACGGTTCTCTTGTCAACGGCGCTCTGACGGATGTCGAGGCCAATTGGTTCGGCGCCCGCTTCAACTTCAACTTCAACGAGACCTTCCGTCTTGCGGTCAGCGGTATCATGCGGGATGTCCAGGATGACGACCAGAATGTCGCCCCGACGAAGGGCTTCTATGGCGCGGCCGACGTAAACGTGTGGTATGTCGACTTTGCAGTCAACTTCACGAAGGATATCGCGTTCAGGGGTATGTATGCGGCCGAGGATTGGGATGTCAATAACAATGTTCTTCCCGGCGGCGACGATCCTAAGGCTTGGAAGGCTATTGTCGAGGTGAAGCAGGATGCGCTCAAGTTCACCAGCCTCTGGCTCGAGTACAGCATGTGGGATGCGTCCTTCGCTTCGGCGAACCCGTTCCTGAACTATGCTGACGGCCCCGGAACCGGATTCGACAACACCGGCGTCATGCCGATGATGATGGATCCCACCAGAAACAGCGAACTGACCTACCTCCACGCCGGTCTCAGCCAGAAGTGGAACGATCAGTGGACGACCTTTGAACGTTATGTTGCGGTCGATTTCGACGAAAACAATTGCGCGGCGTACACGGATTTGTCCAGCTATATGATTGGCGTTCGGTACTACTATACGCCGGCCCTGTTCTTCGAGTTCCTCTATGACAAGGTCGACTACGACGAGGTTGCCGGAACTGCTTGGAAAGACGACAACATGTTCCGTTTCCGGACGCAGGTCAGTTTCTAGTCCAGACAATTCAGATGCGTAGAGCGGAAAGCCCGAAAGGGTTTTCCGCTCTTTTTCTTTGGTTCTTTCGAGGCATCCTGTGATATTATGGCGTCGCTGTAATGAACGTCCCCGCGCGAAGATGCGGGGAGACGAGGAGGCGGAATGGTGATACGAACGAAAATGGGCTTTTTCGGCAGGATTTCCGCGGGGTGGATCGTTTGCGCGCTGTTCGCTGCGTTTGTGTTGTCCGGCGTCGCTGAAGCGGCGTCCCCCTATCAGGAGATCATGTCGAAATGGGAGAGAAAAGGAGCATATACGGATCAAGGCGAGTTGGGGCGTCTTGAGGTAAAAGTGATCTACTACTCGGGCGAATACATCGAGGCGCTCCTGAACGAGGAGGCCCAGAAGAACATGTGGACGGCCGACGAGCTGGAGCGATATAAATACAATCTTCTCAAAACGCTCAATCTTAACGAGACGATCCCGTTCATGGTCGAATTCAACAATAATGGCCCCTCGATGCATATGGCTCCGTTCAACGAGCAGATAGCGCTCTGGGTTGGGACGAAAAAACTGACTCCCGTCGACTACGACAAACGTTTCAACTTCAAACTTCAGGGCAAGCGCGAAGGAATGGTGTCCTTTCCGAAGTACGACGCCAAAACCGGGAAACTAAATCTTCAGGGGGCCAAGACGATCAAGCTGACAATGGCCAGCGGAATTCATGACTACCTCAAGGGAGAGATCTCGTATCTCTGGGACGTATCGAAGGACAACCCGCAGAAGCTCTATCAGGGCAAGGCCGCATCGCGCCTCGAACTCGACCGTTTGATCGCGCGCATCAAGAAACTCACGGATGAGAAGACGGAACTCGAAGGCAAGATCGCCGGGATCGACAAGGAACTCATCACGGTGCAGCAGCGGGTGGACGAACTGCAGAAGCAGTAGGACCTTACGGGATGCATGCCTCCGGATCGGATCGGATTCGGAGGCTTTTTCGTATGCTTGCGCCGGAAGGCGATGAAGCCGTACAATGCTTTGCTGTGGGATATTCACAGACGCAAGGAGGGAACGACCCGTGGAGATGAAACGTATCGCGGTCCTGACCAGCGGGGGGGACGCGCCCGGAATGAACGCGGCCATTCGCGCCGTTGCGCGGACTGCAATCTATCACAATGTCGAAGCCGTCGGGGTCATCAGGGGATTCGAGGGACTCATGGACGGCGCGTTTCAGGAACTCACGCCCGCGTCCGTCGGCGGCATTCTCCACAGAGGCGGAACGATCCTCCGCCT
>CALMZW010000379.1 GCA_937870605.1 uncultured Synergistaceae bacterium | reverse complement strand
ATACAGGCGGGCGGTGATTGCGGGGTCCGTCGCGGCGACGACGGCCGTGGGCGGCGCGCCGCTTCTCGGCCTTGCGGGCATCCTGTGGCTTTTCTCGCGGACCCGGGGGAAGACCAAAGCGGTCGTGGATCACGTCCAGACCGCATTGCGCCCGGCCGTCGCCGGACTGCTGCTCGTGGCGCTGTGGACGCTCGCGCGTCCGCTGCTGGGAGATCCGGGGCTCTGGATCCTGCTTGCCGGGTGCGTGCTGCTGTCCCGAATCCGTATCCTCGCCGCCTACCCGCAGCTTCTCATCCTCGCCGCGGCGCTCGCGGGGCTGCTGTTCCTTCATCCGTAGCGGACGTTCCCTTCCCGGGCGACGTCTCCCGCGCGCCCGCGTTCCAGACAATCAGCGAACGGCTCGCCCCCAGACGGGAACGAAGCGGTTCCAGCTCGTCGACGGAAAGCACAAGCGTGCGGATCTTCCTGCGGATGATCTCTTCGAGCTTGCCGACGAGCGAGTCGAGATAGGCCCGGTCGATCTCGCCGACAAGCACGAGGTCGATCAGCCCGGAGTCGACGCCCCGCGCGTAGTCTCCCGTGATGAAGGCCAGCTCCACGTTCCCGAGCCGGGAGACGATCTGCTCGACGACCTGGTCGATCCCCGTCACCTTCCGGACGATCTGCTGCAACTCCGGGAACAGCGGATGGCGCTCGTTCGCCCGGTAGAGCCGGGTCCGCCCGTCCCCTTCAGCCTCGGCCGCTTCGAGAAAGCCCGCTTTCGAGAGGCGGTTCAGCTCCACGCGCACGGAGTTCGTGGACTCGCCGAATTCCTCGGCAAGGCCGCGAAGGTACGCGCTCGTCCCGGGGTTCAGGAAGAACTTCATCAGCAGCTTGAGTCGGGTCTTCGACGTGATGAGAGAATCGAGCACCTGCGCACGCCCTCCTACGCAAGCTTCCTTGAGCGGAGATAGTCGGCGTACGTGCGTTCGATGCCGTCCCGGAGGCCGATCGAATGCCGCCACCCGAGCGCATGCAGCCGGGAGACGTCGAGCAGTTTGCGGGGCGTGCCGTCCGGTTTCGACGCATCCCATCGGGTCGTCCCCCTATACTCCACGACATCCCGGACCATCTCCGCAAGCTCACGGATCTCGAGGTCCTCTCCCGTTCCGATGTTCACGATCTCCGAGCCGTCGTACGTCTCCATCAGGAAGACGCACGCGTCCGCGAGATCGTCGACGTACAGAAACTCGCGCTTCGGCGATCCCGTTCCCCAGAGAACGACCTCCCGCGCGCCGGAACGCTTCGCGTCGTCGAACTTCCGGATCATCGCCGGAAGGACGTGCGACGTCTCGAGGTCGTAGTTGTCGCCGGGTCCGTACAGGTTCGTCGGCATGACGGAGATGTAGTTCGTCCCGTATTGGCGGTTGTAGGACCGGCAGAGCACGATTCCCGCGATCTTGGCCACCGCGTACGGCTCGTTCGTCGGTTCGAGCGGACCGCTCAGCAGCGCGCTCTCGGGAATCGGCTGCGGCGCGAATTTCGGATAGATGCAGGAACTCCCCAGAAAAAGGAGTTTTTTGACGCCCGCACGGTGCGCCGAGGTGACGACGTTCGTCTGAACGGTCAGGTTGTCGCGGATGAAGTCGGCCGGCCAGGTGTTGTTCGCGTAGATGCCGCCGACCTTCGCCGCCGCCAGAAAGACCCATTCCGGGCGCTCGGACCGGAAAAACGCCTCCGTCGCGGCCGCGTCGAGCAAATCGAGTTCGCTCCTCGTTCGCGTGACGCACGAGTCGTATCCCTTCTCCCGCAGCCTGCGAAGCATCGCGGAACCGACCAGTCCCCTGTGCCCCGCGACGTAGACGCGCGGATTGTCCGTCATCAACAGTCCTCCAGCGCCGGCCCGACCTCGTACCCGGCTTCGGAACAGAGCTTCTCCTTCCGGAACAGGTCCAGGTCGCTCAGAACCATTCGCCGAACGAGTTCCGGGAACGTGACCTTCGGCTCCCAGCCGAGATCGCGCTTCGCCTTGGACGGATCGCCGAGCAGCAGCTCGACCTCGGTCGGACGGAAGTACGCCGGGTCCACTTCGACGAGGATCTCGCCCGTCGCGGCGTTCCTGCCCTTCTCATCGACGCCGCTTCCGCTCCATTCCACGGCAATTCCCGCCTCCCCGAACGCCCGCTCGACGAATTCGCGCACCGAATGCGTCTCGCCCGTCGCAAGCACGAAGTCATCGGGCTTCGAGTGCTGCAGGATGCGCCACATTCCCTCGACGTAATCGGCCGCATGGCCCCAGTCGCGCTTGGCGTTCAGATTGCCCAGGTACGTCTTTTTCTGGAGTCCGAGCGCGATGCGCGCTGCGGCGCGGGTGATCTTGCGCGTGACGAACGTCTCGCCGCGACGCTCCGACTCGTGGTTGAAGAGAATGCCGTTGCTCGCGAATATGCCGTACGCTTCGCGGTAGTTCACCGTGATCCAGTAGGCGTAGAGCTTCGCCGCCGCATACGGGCTTCTCGGATAGAACGGCGTCGTCTCCCGTTGCGGCGTTTCCTGCACCTTGCCGTAGAGTTCGCTCGTCGACGCCTGATAAAAGCGCGTCGTCCCACCGAGCCCCAGGATACGTAACGCTTCCAGCAGCCGCAGGGTCCCGAGCGCATCGGAGTTCGCCGTATACTCCGGCTCCTCGAAGGAAACCTTCACGTGGCTCTGCGCCGCAAGATTGTAGATCTCGTCGGGACGGACCTCCTGGATGATCCGGATCAGATTCGAGGAATCCGTCAGGTCCCCGTAGTGCAGTTTGAAGCGCGGGCACGCGCTCCCGTCGCAGGCGGGCTCGTGAAGATCCTGATACAGGTGGTCGATGCGCCCGGTATTGAAGAGAGAACTCCTGCGTTTGATCCCGTGGACTTCGTACCCTTTCGACAGGAGCAGCTCCGAAAGGTAGGCCCCGTCCTGCCCCGTAACTCCCGTAATCAACGCGCGCTTCGTCATGCATCAATTCCCCCGTATCGCGCCCGTTCGCACATGGCTGACC
>CALMZW010000378.1 GCA_937870605.1 uncultured Synergistaceae bacterium | reverse complement strand
CGCCGTCGGGAAGGCTCTGCCCGGCCTTGACCTCGAACTGCACGTCGCGTTCCGGGATCTCGTAACCGCTCATGTCGGCCCTGCAGAAAAGCGGATAATACCGGACGCTCTCCGGCCACGACGCCGTGTATTCCACGGCGAGATCCTGACTCTCGATCGCGACGTCCTCGTATGTGTTCGCGTAATAGAGCGACGCCTGCATTCCGGCGAGCGTAGCGAGCGAAGCGGTCTTGTCGGCGACGGTCTTTCCGAGATCCGCCGCGAGCGTCCGCTCGATCGCCCCGTAGAGCACGCTCCGCGGGGTCGCCAGGGCCGTCCTCACATCCGCGACGTCCGCGTCGCCCTCGATCGACCGCGGCTCGGGCTCCGTCTCTCCGGAATATCCTGAGAACGCCGTCGCGGATCTGTTCGGCGCCGTGCCGATCGTGCACGTGGCGTCGGCCGTATAGTCGCCGCACATGTTGCCCGGCTTGTTGTCGTACACGGCGCAGGCGTTCACGAGCCTCGTCGTCGCGAAGGTGTTCGTGTAGACGCCGCCGCCGCTCGACGGCCGACTCTCGTTGTTCCGGACGGTGCATCCCGACATATAGAGGGTCTCGCCGTTGAAAACGCCGCCGCCGACGTTGTTGTCCATGAAATTGCCCTCGACGACGCAGTTATACATCCTGAGATCAGGCGTCGACGAGGCTTTCGCCTCGTTGCAGATCCCCGCGCCCGTCCGGGGATACTTCGCCGTGTTGTCGGCGATCCGGCAGTCGAGCATCGTCAGGCTTTTCACGTTGTAGATCCCGCCGCCGACCGTGTTCCCGATCACGGTGCAGCGGTTCATCGTCAGCTCGCCGTAGTTGAAGAGGCCCGCGCCGCTCCAGCTGCTCGATTCGCTGATGTTCCCCCCGGTGATGGTGAGGTCGTTGAGGGTGCAAGGCTTTGTGATATAGAGCACCCGCTGGTTCGTCCCGGTCTGCCGGATGGTTGCGGGGCCGCTGATCGTCAGGATCTTGTCGATAAAGAGGTACGACGTCAGGTTCACCGTCGCGATGCCCGAAGAAAAAACGATCGTATCCCCGTCGGCCGCCCCCGAAACGGCGGCGCGCAGCGTCAGCTGCGACGGATCGTTGGGCGTCTCCGCCGCGCTCGTGACGGTCCATACGGCCGCGTGCGCGGCATGCGCCGTGCACAGCAGCAGCACCCCCATCGCGACCGACGCCAGAAACCTGAAGCCAAAAACGCAGTTTCGTTTCATCATAACGTCTCCTTCGCACTGAAAAATCATTCATTACACGCAGGATGCACCCTGACACAATGGCAGAGTCAAGCGAATTTCCCGACGCGTCCGCACATCGTTCCCTTCGTTCGGAGCCCAAAAAAAGCGCCGGAGCATCTTACCCCGGCGCTGCGATCACATCCTGCAACGTCTGTCTCCCGCCGGATGCTTGCAACCGGCGGGACTGATATCGGCTCCGGCGCGGTGGTGAAGCCGGAAGCGATCCGAAAAAAACTCGTGACGGCGGATCAGTCGGATGACAGCGACGTTTCTGCCGCCGCCCTATCGTTCCGGCTCGAGCACCGGAATCGCCACTTCGACGCGGCCGTAGGGCGCCTTCTCGGCGTCGAAGGGGAAGTAGCACTCCTGGACCCTTCCGGCGACGACGAGTTTCCGGCCGTCGATCCACTCCGCGAGCCGGTCGTGCGTTCCGCCGATGTCCTCGTACGGCCCCCTGTGGAGCGTCGCCGCCATCGTTCCGCCGGGCAGGACCGATCCCGTGGAACGCGATACGATCACGCACACCGTCGCGTCGACCGGCTCGAACGCCGATCGCGTCGCCTGTCCGGAGGCGTTTCCGAACGTGCAGAAGATCGGAGCCGAGCACGGTTCGTACGTCTCCCCGATCTCTTCGAGGAGCGGTCGGGCCGCCTCGCAGGCGAGCGAGCGCAGCCGCGCCCTCGGGGCCTTTATGGCGACGGAGAGGACGTGCGATTCGGTCGTCCGGATCAGTCCGCAGGGTTCGACGGGTTCGTCGCCGAGCATTCCTTCGAGCGTCTCGAGGGAGATCCGCAGCGCTTCCATCTTCTGACGGAGGGCTTGTTTCTGTTCTTCGACGAACCGGCGCACGTTTCCGCGCGCGGCGCCGTTCAGCAGGGCCGCCATGTCCCGAACGGAAAAGTCCACGTCCCGGAATCCGAGCAGCAGCTTCGCCTCCATCAACTGGGAGACGAGGTAGTGACGATACCCCGTTCGCGGATCCGTATGGGCGGGGACGAGGATATCGCGCTCGGCGTAGAAACGGAGCATGCGGGGCGACAGTCCGCTCCGCTCGGCGAATTCTCCAATGGAAAGCAGCCGCGGCGCCTGCGTCCGCTTGTCCGCGATGTTCGGCTTCTCAGTCATTGAGGCGTCCGTCCTGCGGAAAGGGGTTCCCGGCGGCGCTCAGCATTTCGAGGTCTTCGTCGGTCAGGACGTCCGAGTCGGGGGCGCGGTCGCGAAAGCGCTCCGTCATCTCGGAAATCCCCTCCCGGAGATCCTCGAGTTCGACCCGCCGGAGCGCCAGCTCCTCGTCCGCGCGGTCAAGCGCCTCCATCACGGCCCATTCCCGCCCCTGGCGGATTTCCTCACGGACCCAGTCGGGGTCGATGCCGAAGGAACGCAGCTTTCTGTCCATATCGTCCATTGTCGATCACCTCACAAAAAAGGCCGCCATTCCGTGTTGTTTCCCCACGAAAGGCGGCCTCTCCCGATTTTCTCAGATCTTGCCGTCCGACATCCCTTCGCCGCCGACGATGCCCTTCAGTTCGTCGTCATTCAGTTCGTCGATCCGTTTGGTCTTGTCGAACGTCTCTTCCGCCTTCGGTTTGCGTTCTTCTTTCGCCATCATCGTTCCCTCCCGCGTATTGTGGTTGTCGTCCCTCGTGTTCGGACAGAATCGTAAACTATGACACGGTGTCAGAGTCAATGTCACGCCCTGGTTTTCGTTCCCGGACCCTTGTAGCGGAAACACAGCATCGTGATGTCGTCCGACTGGTCGGCGCCGTCAACGAACCTTCCGATGCGGTCGCGCATCCGTTCGATGACGACCTCGCTGCCCGGGTTTCCGGACGTCGTCTCGCCGAGCCAGTCGCGAACCCGTTCGTCGCCGAGAAGTTCTTCGCGTTGGTTGAGCGCCTCGGTCACGCCGTCGGTGAACAGGAAGAGCGTGTCGCCGGGCTGAAGCGCGCCCGCCCCCTCCTCGAACGAAACGCCGCCGATCGCGCCGACGAGCGGCCCCTTGACGCGCGGCAACGCAGTGACCGCGCCGCCGGAGATCTTCCACGGCGCCGGGTGCCCGCCGCACGCGTAGCGGAAGCCGCCGTCGCGCAGGTCCACGGAGACGCAGAACAGCGTGACGAACATGCACGCGTCGTTGCCTTCGATGATCCGGTCGTTGACGGCCGACAGGAGCGCCGCCGGTCCGTTCGTCGCGCCCTCCGTTTCGGCGGCGCAGCCGTTCATCTGGGAGTACGCCTTCATGAAGCTTCGCGTCACGGCCATGAAGAGCGCGGCCGGAACGCCCTTGCCCGACACGTCGCCGACGATGAGCAGAAGGTGGTTCGCGTCGGTCATGAAGAAGTCGTAGAAGTCGCCGCCGACCTCGCGGGCCGGTTCGAGCGTCGCGAAGAGGTCGATCCGGTCATCCTTCGGGAAGGGCGGGAAGGTCCGCGGAACCAGGCTCATCTGGATGGACCGCGCGATGTCCAGCTCGCTTTCGATGCGCTCGCGGGCCGCCGTGGTCGTCCGCAGCTCCTCGATGTGGACGATCAGGCTGTCGCGCATCGACGTGAACGACTCCGTCAGCAGCGCGATCTCGTCGTTGCCCGAAATGGGCGGCAGCGGCGCGTCCAGTCTGCCCGACGCGAGCAGCAGCGTCGCGTCCTTGAGCGACCGGATCGGGCGGCTGATCCGGCTCGCGATGAAGAGCGACACCGCCAGCATCCCGGCCATTCCCGCGAGGCCGAGAAGGAGCTGCGTCCGGCTCAGGCGGTTCACGCCCGCGAGGATTTCCTTTTCCGGAAAGACGATCCCGAGCGACCAGCCCATGCCCTCGATCGGCTGGTGCCAGACGAGAAGATGCCGGTCGCGCTTCCTGTCGTAGAACTTGAAGAGCCCCTTCTTCCCCTCGACCATCCGGCGTCCGAGTTCCCAGACTTCGGGATTCCCGTCCGCCTCGGAGATCGTGAAGATCGTCTCCTTCATGATGGTCTCGCGCCACGGGTGCGACACCATCGTTCCGTTCGACGTGATCAGGAAGATGTACCCGTTGTTCCCGACGTTCATCGTCGCAATCACGTTCGTGAGCCAATGCAGCTCGATCGACGCGCCGATGGACGCCAGGTAGCGCCAGTTCTCGTCGTAGATGGGGACGCAATAGTCCACCACCATCGAGCCCGTCCCCTCGTTGCCGAAGAAGGGCTCCGTCCAGACGGGCTTTCCGAGCTGGAGCGGCAGCTGGTACCAGTCCCACACGGTCCAGTCGTACACTTCGGCCAGGTTGCGCCAGCCGATGGTCGAATCCTGACGGTAGACGAACGGACAGAAGTTGTCGAGCAGCGCGTCGCCCGACTGTCGGGAGAACCCGACGAACAGCCCCGACACCTCCGGATGCGGCTCGATCAGGGATTTCATCACGTCGCGAAGCTGTTCCGGGTCCGGCTTGAAGGACCGGAGGATCGTCGCCATGTCGTGCGTCACGGCCTCGGCCACGCGGGGGATCCGGCGGATCTTGCTCGCGGTCGCCTCGCCCAGGTTTTCGATGCGCGCGCGGAACTCCGCCTCCATCGCCCCGACCGAACTCACGTACCCGTACGCGATGATCAGCAGGAAGATCAGCCCGACGCCCGCCATCGTCATGAGCGCGAGCTTTCCGGCGATCGAGAGCCCCGTCCGCGCGCTTCCGAGAAACGACGGCCGCTTACCGGGCATCGGGGGAGACCTCCGCCGCCTCGACGCCGACCGGATGGAAGATGTCGTAGGAGACGTTCCACTGATCGCCGACGAACACCTCGTTCATCATCGCGACGGTGTTTTCGTAGGACTTCCGCGAAAGGGCGCCGGGAACCCACGGAAGAACTCCCGATTCCGACGATTCCGGGAAAATGGACGGAAGGATCGACAGGAGCATCGAGCGCAGCAACAGCCTGTTGACCGTGTAGCCCACCTCGTCGGCGAGCTTCAAGATCAGGTCGACGGCCTCGTCGGGATGGGCCGCGGCGTACCGCCACCCTTCGAGCGAAGCGTCCCGGACATCGCGGCAGAGTTGCGGATCGCTCGTCCACGTCGCTTCGAGGCAGTAGATCCCATCCTCGGGAAAGTCGTACCCCTCCTCCCGCAGCGAGATCACCGTCAGGTCGTCCGGCCGGTGCCCCGCCTGCAGGATGCGCACGTACTCGTTGTACGTCATCGCGTTGCACGCGTCCACGGCGCCCCGAAGGAACAGATCCACGGAGAAGAACTGCGGGCGGATGACCGGCCAGATGCCCTTCGCGGCGAAGAGCTTCTTGTACGCGCCGGCGAAGTGGTCCCCCCAGAGGCTCATCTTGCGGCCGTTCAGGTCCTTCACCGTCCTGATGCCGCTCTTCTTCTTCGCGACGATCAGCAGATTGCTCCGGTTCACGATCTGTCCGACGTTCACGAGGCTGATCGCTTCCGTCCGGAAGCGAAGCGCCCCGGTCAGGAACATCGTCGAAAAGAGCGTCCGTCCGGACCGCAGCTCCTCGACGACGTCGACGTCCGCCCCGCCCCGCCGGATCTCCATGTCGATCCCGCGTTGTGCGAAGAAGCCCTTCTCCCGGGCCATGTAATAGCCCGCGAACTGCGTCTGGGGGTACCAGTGAAGCGTCAGGGACGCTTTTTTCAGCGCCTTCGAAGCGTCCTCCGCGGCGAACGAAGCCGCGGCGAACGCCGCCGCCGCGACAAGCAGGAACAGCAGCACCGGCGCGACGAAAGCGGCCGGCGAACGAAACCGTCGCCGTGCGGTCGGGAGCCTGTCGCCGGAACTCATTCGGGCTTCGTCACGACGATTCGCAGGCAGTTCAGACTGCCTCTCCTCGCATAGTGAACCTCATCCATGATCCGCCGAACGAGCAGGATGCCCAGTCCGCCGACATCCCGCTCCATGAGCGGACGCGACACGTCGGGATCCTCCGCCGAGAGCGGATCGAACGGAACGCCGTTGTCGACGAACTCGACCGAAAAGGAGCGGGGCGTATCCTCGATGCGGATCGTGAGCTCCCCGGGAGGCGTCTGATAGGCGTACGAGCAGATGTTGACGATGATCTCCTCGAGCGCGAGGTCCAGATGGGACACGCGTCTGGGAGGCAGGGTCCCCTCTTCGGCCACGGCCATCACGAACCCGCGCATTTCTTCAAGATAATCCAGCGAAGCGGGCCAGGTGCGCTCGCCCCCGGGAAAACCCGCGCGGTTTTCCTGTGCGTCCGGAGCAGGCCGACTCGAATCGTTCATAATCTCTTCCTCCGTTCCCTACTCGGGCAAAAGCGCGAGAGCGTCTTCCCGGCTTCGGGCGACCGGAAGGAAGCTGTCGAACCCGGAAACGCCGAAGACCTCTTCGACGACGCCGGACATCCCGAAAAGCACGAGCTTGCCCCCCTGGGGCAGCAGGCGCTTGGCGAGGACCAGAATGGAACGGAGCCCCGCGCTGCTGATGTATTCGAGGTCCGTAAAATCCAGAACCACATTGCGGCACTCCCAGGAGAGGGCCATCTTTTCGAAATCCTGCGCCGCCTTCGTATCGAGGCGCCCGGTCAAGAAGGCCACCCGCCCCTTCGCTTCATCCTCGAACTTCATATCGAACATGCCGAATCACTCCCAACGAAAGAGAATCGCCTGCGTCCACCGGAAAACACCCCGCGCCCGACACGCGGTCGCGGACGACGTACATACGGACAGGAACGCATTGGTTCCGGGAAACAATGGCCCGGACAAAGCGGCCGACGAAAATTGCATCTAGTAAAAAAAGGATACGGTTCTTATAGATTTTCCCATTATACGCAATCCGCGGCGTTTCGGAATACGCCGGACGAAAAATTGGTCATTCCGGCATCGTTCCGCACAGAGAAACGCCGATACGCAGGGAAACGCGCGCCGACGAAAAGCGCCGCGACGTCGGGATCGACATCGCGGCGCTCTCTGTCTTCCAGTATTGAATGAACGGACGTCTTCTCAGTACGATACGCGGTAGGGGCCGACGAAGCTGTTGAAGAGCAGGTCCCCGTTATTCAGGTATTGCAGGATCGCGTAGGCGCCGTTGCCGAACGTCTTGTGACCGAAGATCGTCCTGTGGACCGTCGTCCCCGTCGTCCAGTCCATCCCGGTGACCTCCCAGCCGTCGGCGGCCGTATAGCCGTTCACGAGCGCCATGCTTCCCAACCGGCTGTGGATGGGCACCATGCTCGTCGACGATACGTCGCTCCGGGCCCACACCGATATCCACTCGTCGGCGACGGGATCCCACGCGAAGCGCTGCGCGCCCGTCGGCGGGGCGTACATCGGTCCCATCGCGGCCACGCCGAGGATCTTGTTCGCGTTCGCGATATCGTAGGTCGCGGCGTTCTCCGGGATATTGTTCACGACGAACGCGCCGTAGCCGTTCACGACGACCGACTGTTCCGACTGGATCCACTCCGGAACCGGCGAGAAGCCGCACGTCACCTGGATCTGCCCCGCGATGCGGCGGGACGCGGTCCCCGGCTTCTGGACGAACCCCTCAGGAATCGCGTCGCGCCAGAAGGCCACGAGCTTCATCTGCTTGCACCCGTCCGTGATCACGACGAGCTTGTCCGGGTCGGTTCCGAAGCCCATGAGCGTCGGCGTCGACCCCGTCCCGAGGCCGAACTTGATCATCGGCGGAACGGCGTCCGTCGGCGCGTCGTATGCGCTGATCCACGCCCCGTCCGCTTCGAGGGTCGAGAGCGTCGTTCCGGTCCAGACGAGCTTGTGCATGAACTTGTCCGTCGCGATATAGACGCCGTTGTTCTCGTCCACCGCGATCGAATTGTACACGGTCTCCCCGGCCCCGAACGCGATGAACTGCGCGGTCGCCGGATCGAGGCTCCGGTCGATCGCGGCGAGGCCGTTGCTGAAAGCCACCAGAAGGCGCCCGTCGTAGGTCATCGACAGTCCGAAAAGGCGCACGCCTTCGACGATCGCCCCCTGGATCGAGCGGATGTCCGCGATGCTGCGGACGACCGCGATCCCCGCCGAAGGATCGTTCGGATTCACGAGCGCGAACGCGTAGACGCCGTTTCCGTAATTCGCGTACAGGACATTGTCGTTGTCCACGGCCGAATAGGAGGAATTCATGATGCGAAGGTTGTACGCCTGCCCGTAGCTTTCCGAGAGGACCGTGTTGAGATCCGTCGACGTCATCCCTTCGAGCTCCATGGCGCCGATCCGGAGATGGTCTTCGGGTGCTATCGGCCCAAGCGTCGGCGACATGTACGCGGGCGCGTCGATTCGCGCCTCCTCGACCCACTGCCCCCCCGAAGACCGGATATACGCGACCCGGTCCGTTCCGACGCCCCACATATATGACGGGTTCGTGGACGCGAGGGTGATGATGTTGACCGGCCCTCCGCAGACGATCGGGAAGTCCTCCGGGGAAACGCGGTGCGTTCCCTTGGGCGGACCGTAGGGGGTCGAATCGCTCTGCGACGGGTCGAAATGGGTGATCCCGTACAAGGCGGCGGACAGGAACGGATTCGTCGCAGGACCGTTGGCGACGTCCGCATCGTTCGAGGAACATCCGGCCGCGACGAGTCCGACCAGGCATAAAAGCAGGATGGTTCCGAGACGCGAATTGCGGTGCATTAGCTACACCTCCTGATTTCGGATATCCGCGGCGCGCTGTGCGCGGATTCGACGCAATGGAACCACAGAGGAAATAAATTGTCAATTTCGAATCGGAGGCGCGTACGGCATGACGGCGACGATGGCGAGCGGCCGGCCGGAGACGGACTCTTCGTATCGTTTCGCGCGCTTTCGCGAATAGAGCGAATCGATTTGACGTTTCGTCGCGTCCGTGGTACCGTTGTCTGACAACAGACACGCAAGTGTCCCGGGGAGGTCCGTTTTATGGACGTCATCGTTCCATTCCAGCGGAAAAACCGAAGCGACATCATCTACGACACGCTCCACGACCTGATCCGCGACGGCCGATGGAAACCCGGCGAGAAGTTTCCGACGGAGATGGAGCTGTGCAAGCTCTTCAATGTCGGGCGCTCCACCATCCGGGAGGCGCTCAACCACCTGAAGGCGTCAAACCTCATCCACGTCGCGCCCGGCCTCGGCGCCTTCGTCACGAATCCGTCCGAAATCGAACAGAACATCCTCTCCCGCCACATTCCCGACAGCCGGACCGCACAGGAGTTGTACAACATCATCGAGTTCCGGATCTGCATCGAACCCTCGACGACCTACCTCGCCTCCGAACGCATCCGTCCCGGCATGGAGGAGGAGCTTCTGAAACTCGCCGGGGCCGTGGACGACGAACGCCTCACGCCGTCGGAGTTCGCCGAAACGGACATCGCCTTCCACAGCTTCCTCGCCGAAATCGCCGGGAACCCGCTGTGCGTGGAGACCATGAACTACCTTCACACCACCTTCTACAAACAGCAGATCGTCACGTCCCTCTTCTCGGAACGCAAGAAAACGGCCGCACAGAGCCACATCGCCATCGCGAAAGCCGTCATCGACCAAAACTCCAAACTTGCGGAAAAGGAAATGCGCGCCCATCTCTACAACACACTCCAATATCTCGAGAGCATCATCCGGGAAACGGAACTCCCGGAACCCCCAAAGAACCAGTCCGGAGGTGGATCATGAACACGGAAACGATTACGGAACTGAAGGAAAAAGCGCGGGCGGTCCGGCTCGGAATCATCGACGCCCTTGGAATCGACAAGCGGGGACACCTCGGCGGCTCCTTGTCCTGCGCCGATATCGTCACGGCGCTGTATTTCCACAAGATGCGCCACGATCCCCATAACCGCTTCATGGCGAACCGCGACCGGTTCGTCATGAGCAAGGGCCATTCGGTGCTCGCCCAGTACGCGGCGCTCGCCGAAGCGGGGTACTTCCCGAAGGAGACCCTCCACAAGACCAAGACGCTCGGTTGCTTCCTCCAGGGGCACCCCGAACGCGAAACGCCGGGCATCGAGGCGAACACCGGTTCGCTCGGACAGGGACTCTCCATCGGCGTGGGCATGGCGCTCGGCGGCAGACTCGACAAGCTCGACTACCATACGTGGGTCGTCCTGGGCGACGGAGAGCTTGCCGAGGGACAGGTCTGGGAAGCGGCCACATCCGCCGCCGCGTTCAAGCTGGACACGCTCACGGCCATCGTCGACATGAACGGCATCCAGGCCGTCGGACGCACCTGCGACCGCTACGACCTCGGGGACATCCGGGGAAAATTCGCCGCGTTCGGATGGAAGACCTTCGAAATCGACGGACATAAAATGGAAGAGATCGTTCCCGCGCTCGACGAAGCGGCCGCCGTCCGCGGCGTCCCCACGGTCATCGTCGCCCGGACGGTCAAGGGCAAGGGCGTCTCCTTCGCGGAAAACACGCACACGTATCACAACAACCTGCTGACGAAGGACCTGCAGGAACAGGCCCGGCGCGAGATCCGGGCCATGTGAGGGGGACGAAAGCCATGTTGGTCAATCTCCGAACGGCATACGGCGAAGCGCTTCTCGCCCTCGCGAAGGAAAATCCCCGGATCGTGGCGCTCGACGCCGACCTGTGCGGCTCCACGCAATCCGTCGTCATCGAAAAGAACTTCCCCGAACGCTACTTCGAAATGGGCATCGGGGAACAGAACATGATCTCCGTCGCGGCGGGACTCGCCCTCACGGGAAAGATCCCGTTCGCCCACTCCTTCTCGGTCTTCGCGTCGGGACGTCCCTTCGACCAGATCCGGCAGGGCGTCTGCCTCCCGAACCTCAACGTCAAGATCGTCGGATCGAGCTGCGGCCTTTCCGACTTCGCGGACGGCGCAACGCACCAGTCCATCGAGGACCTGGCGACAATGCGCATCCTGCCGCACATGACCGTCTTCTGTCCGGCGGACGCTGTCGAGACGAAATGGGCCGTCCGGGCCGCCGCGGCCATCGACGGCCCCGCGTACATCCGGCTCAACCGCAACGACCTTCCGGTCATCTTCGACGAAAGCACCCGCTTCGAAGTCGGAAAACCCGTCGTCGTGAAAGACGGCGGCGACGTCGCCCTCATCGGAACGGGCGTCATGACCGCCATCGCCCTCGACGCGGCGGCGATTCTGGAAGCGGAGGGCGTCTCGGCGCGCGTCGTCCACCTCGGGACCGTCAAGCCGCTGTGCGCGAAGTCCCTCGCGGACGCCGTGAAGGGCGTCCGGGGACTGGTCACGTGCGAAGAGCACACCGTCATGGGCGGACTCGGCTCGGCGGTCGCGGAAGCGCTGTGCGCGGCCCCCCTTCCGATGCGGATGGTCGGCATCGCGGACCGGTACGGCCAGTCCGCGGTCA
>CALMZW010000377.1 GCA_937870605.1 uncultured Synergistaceae bacterium | reverse complement strand
TGAAATTTGCAGGGCACTACATTTCACCCCTTTCCGTATGGGAAAGGGGTTTTTTCGTTGTATGATTCATGTCGGTTCAGAGGGGTATTCGGGTGGGGGGGCAGCTTTTTTCGCGATGTTTCCCCGGGGAACGCGCGTGTTTCCCGGGAATTCGGCTTTGCCTGCGCTATGCCTCTTCTTCCACGTGAAGGCTCTTCCTGTTCCGGTATTTCTGCATCGACAGGATTTCCGTCGGTCTCATCGGGCGCTTCAGACCGAGCGACTTGTAGATCTTCGTCGCCGGCTCGCTCATTTCTTTCGGCAGCCGGTACATTTTCCCCGTTTTCGTGTCTTCAAGGAGCGTCGCCTGAACGCCTCTCAGCGCTTTCCGGATCTCTCCCGCGCTCATCCGCTCCCGCTGTCTCACTTCCAGACGGTGCTGCAAGCGCCGCAAGAGCGCGTACGCAAGGTAGCATAACGCCAGGTGTCCCCGGATCCGCCTCTCCGTCCAGTGGTATATCGGACGGATTTTCAAATCGTGTTTTCCGATGCGGAAGGATTCCTCTATCCGCCACAGGCTCCCGTAGTGCGTCAGGATCCTCTCCGCCTGAAGAGCGCTCTCCACCGGAAGGTTCGTGATGACTCCGTGAAGACCGTCCCACTTCGCGTCCGCTTCGATCTTTTCCCGGTCGAGTACGTAGCTCCCGTCCTTTTCGTCTTCTCCGAGCGTGAGGTATTTCCCCGTCCCGCGATTCGTTATGAGTCGGCTGCCCCGGATGCTCCCGCTTCCCAGCTTCTTTTCCATCCGCTTCAGGAGCTTTTCCCTGTCCCGCGCGTCTTTCCGCGCACGACCTTCACTCCACGTAACCAGCAAGGTCCGCTTCCCGGGGTTCCCGTTCGTGTCGCCGGCGCTTCCGCACGTCATTTCTCTCGCGCACCACCGTGACGGTCTGCCCGACGACGTCGTCCCGTCGTTGCATGGTTCGTCATCGTCTCTTTCTTTTCCTTTTCCTTCCCATTCTTTCCCTTCCGTCGTTCCCGCCGGCAACGGGGCGTAGTTCGACTCGTCCAGGATCGCGGCTTTCGTCGCCCTGTCCATGACTTTCAGTTTCGCCGCGATGACGTACGAGCACCCCATTTCCTCGATTTCCTCAAGGTTGATCCGCGCGAACATCGCACGGTCCGCAACAACTACCGTCTCTTCCGGCGCGCATTCTTTCATGCACTTCCCGAGCACCGGCAGAAGCGTTTTCCCCTCGAATGTGTTCCCCGGAAATACCTCGTACCACAGCGGGTATCCTTCCGGCGTGACCGCAAGCGCCAATACCACCTGCGTCTCGCTGATCTTGTTGTCTTTGCTGTAGCCGGGCTTCCTCAATTCGTCCTCCGTGAAGCTCTCGAAGTACAGCGTCGTTACGTCGAAGAGCATCAGCGCCGCTTTGATTCCCGAAAGCGACAGACTCTCGCGCGCCACGATCCGCTTCATCTGTCCGCTCTTTTCTTCCAGACCGTCGAGCATCCGGTAGATTCTCCCCAGCGGCACGTCCGCAGCGCTCTCTTCTCCAAGCCACCGGCTCATTCCACGCTTGCTCGCAGGGTTCGCCAGCGCGCACGCAAGACAGTTCTTCAGGACGTTCGTCCTGCCCAGTCCGCGCGTCGATACCCCGAAGATCCCCTCAAGTCCCAGCGACGAAAACAGGCTTTCGACGACCTCCTTCGGCCCCTCTATAACCTGCTCCCGGTTCCGGAGATCCCCGATCTCCGCGGTCTCTCCCTCACAAACGTCGCGTTCCCACATCTCAGGAGCTTCAAGCGGACTCATACCCGGAAGGCTTCTCTGCTCCCGTTCCTCTATTTCCCAGATGAGTTTCTGCGCCAGCGTCTTCAGCTCTTCGAGCTGTCTCTCGTCGTGCGCTATCCCGACATGCTGCACGATCTGCTGCAATACGCGCTTTCCTTCGCGCACCGCCCGCACGATCTGCACCGATTGTCTCGGACTCAGCTTCGAACTCTTCACCCGGATATACATACGAAGACAATAACAGATTATGGGTTATTAGTCAAGCATATAATATGCTAGGCACTACAAATGCGTTTTCTTTTCCTCTTTCCTGTCCCCATCAGCCTTTGCGAATATAGTTCTTATAGTTTATGACAAAGTCGGGAGCAGCTCTGTTCCATGAATATCTCTCAGATCAACCCGCTTCGCGAGCACCGGA
>CALMZW010000376.1 GCA_937870605.1 uncultured Synergistaceae bacterium | reverse complement strand
GCCATCGGAAAGGTGGTACGGTTGCATCGGGAAGTCGGACACCTTCTGCTGCCAGGTGAGTTTCACCTTTTCTGCTTCTCCGTACTTGGCCACATCCAGAAGAAAATCGTCGAAGAAAGGGATAACAAGCCGAACGGCATCGACAATTTCCTGATAGAACGAACGGCGAAAATCCGTGTTTTTCAACCGCAGCAAAAAAGGCGCAATATTACCCCCATTGCTCCGCAAAATATGATTGTCTTCGACGATCTCGGAGCGACGCATGGGCGCCGTCGCGCTGGTGTCGTGGAAGTGATACACCATCCAATGGGCAATGGACTCGTAGACAAAATGGCCGATTCCGTTCCGACTGTCATCAGCGGATTTCTCATCGCGTTCGTCATGCAATCGACTTTCGGGAGATGGGCTACCGTAGGAACGCCAGTTGCTCGTCACATACTTGCGCTCCTCATCGATAAGGAATGTTTCATTCACGGTGGGCGTCAGTTCGAAACGATAGGAATTCGACCCCCTGGCGAAATCGCTGTGCGACTCGAATTCAAACTCTATCGTAATTGCGGATGTGTTCTTGGGTCCGTTGTGCAGAAAATTATCCGCACCGCCGTTCTCCAAGATGAATTTTTGAAGGTTCTTTCGCGTCATTGCCATGAGCAGTTGAAACACTTGAACCAGATTACTCTTGCCCGTGCCGTTCGCGCCGATAAAAATATTCAGGTTTTTGAGTTCAAACTCTTTCAGCTCCCGAATCGACTTGAAACCGCTGATACTGATTTTCTTGATTGCGCCTCTCATGCCACGCCCTCCCTGTTCCACATGCACTCCGTGAACTTTTCTTCGATGAGACGGACTTGCCAGTTCTCGTCCTCCTACTGCAGATCGGTCGGAACAAGTGGTCGGTCTGAAAAGTGAACCCGGTTATCAAGACAAAAAACACTGAATTCATAGCCTGTCCGGAAAAGAATTGCGACCATCCGACGTAATCTCTCTCGTTTTTTACCCGCGTATCCCAATGTATACCCCGTATTTCGCACCTCAGCAAAAGAATATCTTGATTTTCCTGCGAACAATGGACGCCTTCAAGGGAAAGCGGCTTTTCCCGCACTTTGCCAAACGAATATCGTCGCGTACAACGCCCCCGAGGATTCGAACCAGCCGACTCGATGAGAATAGGGCTGTAAAAGTCCATACAACACACGATCCCGTTGAAACAACGGAATCCATCCGCAGCCGTCGAAAGCTTCGCCTCGTCGGGGCGTTACAACGGGATGCTCCTCTCAGCTGCGGAAACGCTCCATGAAGCGATCCTCGCAGTCTCCGTGCGTGTACAGCTCCCAGGAAAAACCGAGCGCGTCCATGATGCGGGTTCCGTTACCTCCG
>CALMZW010000375.1 GCA_937870605.1 uncultured Synergistaceae bacterium | reverse complement strand
CGAACCACCGACCACCTGCACCCCATGCAGGTACGCTAACCAGGCTGCGCTACGTCCCGAGTACCTTGGTATTCTACTCTGCCCCATGCTCGTACGTCAAGGAAAAGTCGTTCCGCCCGAAAAGGATGTCTCTTCGGATATGTCGGTGGATACGAAAAAAGGCGGCTTCTCTTTCGAGAAACCGCCTTCATGGAATGAGTCAGTCCTGAAACGAACTCTCGTTATGCTTCCGTCTTGACAGGCTGTTTTCCGGCTTCTGCCATTGCGCGATACACTTCATACCGGGCTTTGGCTTCTTTGGCCGCTTTGTCGAAGAGGGTATCGGCGATCTCAGGGAAGGTCTTGACAAGCGACGAATAGCGAACCTCGCTCATAAGGAACTCCTTGAAGTCTGCCTTCGGTTCTTTCGAATCCAGAATGAACGGATTCTTGCCTTCATCCGCCAGCATCGGATTATATCGGTACAGATGCCAGTATCCGGCTTCGACGGCCTTCTTCTCCTGCTCCTGGGATTTCCCCATGCCTGCGACGATGCCGTGGTTGATGCAGGGAGCATAGCTGATGATAAGCGACGGCCCCTTGTACGCCTCAGCTTCGGCGACGGCTTTCATGAGCTGGTTCTTGTCCGCGCCCATCGCAACCTGTGCTACGTAGACGTACCCGTAGGTCATTGCGATACGGCCGAGGTCCTTTTTCTTGACGCGTTTTCCGGAAGCGGTGAATTTCGCCACTGCCGCCGTCGGAGTGGATTTCGAGGACTGTCCGCCGGTGTTCGAGTAGACTTCTGTGTCGAACACAAACACGTTGACGTCTTCTCCGGAAGCAAGAACGTGGTCCAGTCCGCCGAAGCCGATATCATACGCCCATCCGTCACCGCCGAAGATCCACACGGACTTCTTCGTAAGGTAATCCTTGCGCCTGGAAATATCGCAGAGCAGCGCATTGGCTTCCGAGCCGAGATCGCGTCCGACGATTGAAAGAACCTTTTCTGCGGCGACTTTGGATTTCTCGCCGTCGTCCATCGACGCTTTCCACTCATTCAGGATTGCCTTGACATCCTCGGGAATGTTCATCGAGAGGAGCTTGTCAACGGAGTCGACGATATATCCGACTTCCGTGTCGACCGTCAGGCGCATGCCGTAGCCGTATTCCGCGTTGTCCTCGAAGAGCGAATTCGCCCACGCGGGCCCCTGTCCCTTCGGGTTCGTGCAATAGGGCATGCTGGGAGCGGAACCGCCCCATATCGAGGAACAGCCGGTGGCTTGGGCAAGGATCATGTGGTCGCCGTACAGCTGGGTGATGAGCTTCGCGTACGGAGTCTCGCCGCACCCGGAGCAGGCGCCCGAGAATTCCACAAGCGGCTGGCAGAACTGGCTGCCCTTGACAGTAAACTTGTTCATCAGGGAAGACTTTTCGCTGACCTTCAAGGCGTATTCCCAGTTGCCGGTCTCTTTCTCGACCTGAGAGGCGAGCGGCTTCATTTCCAGCGCGCTGACCGGGCAGATATCGGCGCAGTTGCCGCATCCCATGCAATCGAGCGTGTCGACCTGCATCTTGAACTTCAGGCCGGCGAGCTCTTTTCCTTTTGCCTCCACGGCGCCGAAGTTGGCCGGCGCAGCAGCAGCTTCAGCCGCATCGAGAAGAACCGGGCGAATTGCGGCATGCGGACAGACCATGGCGCACTGGTTACACTGGATGCACTTGGCCGACTGCCATTCGGGAACGGTGATGGCCACGCCGCGTTTTTCGTATGCGGACGTTCCGGAAGGGAAACTGCCGTCTTCACGGCCGAGGAATGCGCTGACGGGAAGGGAGTCGCCGTCCTGGGCGTTGATCGGCATGCAGACTTCACGGATGAAAGCGGGGATTTCGGCCTTCGAATCGCAGCATCCGCAGCATTCGTCCTTTGCATCCTTCCAGGCGGCGGGAACGTCGATCTTGACCATGGCGTTGACGCCCTTGTCGACCGATTCTTCGTTCATCGCGACGATCTTGTCGCCCTTCTTGCCGTACGTATGACGGATGGCGTCTTTCATGTAACGAACCGCTTCATCGATGGGGATGACGTCGGCGAGCTTGAAGAACGCGGCCTGAAGTATCGAGTTGATCCGGTTTCCGAGGCCGATGCTTTCTGCAATTTCGACGCCGTCGATGATGTAGAAACGAATCTGTTTTTCGGCAAGCGTGCGCTTGAGTCTGGCCGGAAGATTGGCCTCAAGCTCGGCGATGGTCTTCCACTGGGTGTTCAGAAGGAAGGCTCCGCCTTTCTTGATGCCTGCCGTGACATCGTAGAGGGAAACGTATTCCTGCTTGTGGCAGGCGATGAAATCGGCCTCGTCGATGAGATACGTCGATTTGATCGGCTGCTTTCCGAAACGGAGGTGAGAGATCGTGACGCCGCCCGACTTCTTCGAGTCATACGCGAAGTACCCTTGAGCGTACATGTCCGTTTCGTCGCCGATGATCTTGATGGAGTTCTTGTTTGCGCCGACGGTGCCGTCGGAGCCGAATCCCCAGAACTTGCAGCGGATCGTTCCGGCTGGAGCCGCGACGATCTTCTCCGCCGGCGGAAGCGACGTATCGGTGACGTCGTCCACGATGCCGACGGTGAAATGGTCCTTCGGCTGGAAGGACTTGAGGTTGTCGAAGACGGCCTTGATCTGGTCCGGGGTCGTATCCTTCGAACCGAGGCCGTATCGTCCGCCGACGATGACGGGTGCGTTCGGCTTATCGTAGAAGAGCGTCTTGACGTCTTCATACATCGGTTCTCCGAGGGCGCCCGGCTCCTTGCATCTGTCGAGCACCGCGACCGCCTGAACCGTGGCCGGGAGAGCGCGGAAGAAGAACTTCTCCGAGAAGGGCCTGTAGAGATGGACTTCGATGAGTCCGACCGCTTCACCTCTGTCGTTGAGGTAGTCGACGACCTCTTCGGCGCACTGGCATACGGATCCCATGGCGATGATGACCCTGTCCGCATCCGGGGCTCCGTAGTAGTTGAACGGATGATACTCGCGTCCCGTGAGCTGTTTGATCTGGGCCATATACTTCTCGACGATGTCGGGGATGACGGTGTAGAAGCGATTTGCTGCTTCCTTGGCCTGGAAGAAAATATCCGGATTCTGCGCGGTCCCCTTCTGATAGGGGTGCTCCGGATTCATCGCCTTGGCCTTGAAGCGGGCGATCGCGTCGAAATCGACGAGTTTTGCAAGATCCTCGAAGTCAAGAACCTCAATTTTCTGGATCTCATGAGACGTCCTGAATCCGTCGAAGAAGTTCAGGAAGGGGACGCTTGCCTTAATCGCGGAAAGGTGCGAGACGGCCGTAAGATCCATCGTTTCCTGGACGCTGCCGGACGCGAGCATTGCGAATCCGGTACCCCGGCATGCCATAACGTCGCTGTGGTCGCCGAAAATCGAAAGCGCATGGCCGGCGATGGCGCGCGCGGTTACGTTAAAGACGCCGGGAAGAAGCTCTCCGGCCATCTTGTACATATTGGGAACCATGAGCAAAAGCCCCTGAGATGCCGTGTAGGTGGTCGTAAGCGCTCCGGCGGACAGTGCGCCGTGCATTGCGCCGGCGGCTCCCGCTTCGGACTGAAGCTCGGCGATTCTGACCGGTTTGCCGAAAATATTCTTGAGCCCGTGAGAAGCCCATTCATCGACATATTCCGGCATCGGTGAAGATGGGGTGATGGGGTAAATCGTAGCGACTTCCGTAAAAGCATAGGAAACATGGGCCGCCGCCATGTTTCCATCCATAGTCTTCCAATGTTTGGCCATGCGTGTACCTCCTCTTTTTCTAACAAACGGGAAACCCGTTTGGTGGTAGCATTCTGCGAGTGTGTAATAATGGATTTTGTATAATTCCCTTTTAAACAAAACGATCCACAACAATCCTCCACGCCTGCGAACATCTTAGCACAAGTGCAATGTGTGTCAATTCGGACGTACCGCGAGGTACGATATAATAAAATCGATAGCTTTTGACGGCTCGAACGGAGGATCGCGCACCATGAGGAGATTGGGAGATATCGTTATTCAGCCCGCAAAAACGGGACTATCCATGTCCGGGCGAAACGTGTCCGCGGAAAACATACTGGTGGAACTGGGATTTGGGAACGGCGAGTTTACGGAGCATCTTGCGCGGAAAAACCCCGATTCGCTGGTGTTCGGAATCGAAGTTTCCCGGAGTTGCGCCCTGAAAGCGGCTGTTCGCGCGTCACGGCATTCCATCCCGAATATGTACGTCATGTGCGGGGATGCGCGTTTTCTGCTGCGGGAGTACTTTTCGGACGACAGCATACGGAAGGTGTTTATGAATTTTCCGTGTCCGTGGCCGAAATTGCGTCACGAGAAGAGACGATTGACGGGAACAGGGTTCGCCCAGGATCTGGCCTCGGTTCTGAAGATGCATGGCGAATACGAACTGACGACCGATGTCGAAAAATTCGCCGTCGAAATGGCTGATGCCCTTGCGGGCAACGCCGCGCTCGAAGTGAAGATGGCGC
>CALMZW010000374.1 GCA_937870605.1 uncultured Synergistaceae bacterium | reverse complement strand
CTTTACGCGTCCTTTGCGACATGTTAAAATTTTGAAAATACAATATTGTAGACGTTTATGCTGGAGGTGTGCGGGCATGAGGACGAAATTCGGGGGGTGCGCGGGGAGCTTCGCCCGCTTTGTCGCGACGCTTTTTCTGTGCGTTCTCCTGGTTCCGTGCGTTCCGGAAAACGGACGCGCCGACGCCGCGGTCACGCTCGCCGTCACCCCATTTCTCGCCCAGGGGACGAGCATTCAGCTCGGTTCGGCCGTGAGCGAGGCCATTACCTCCGAGCTTGTGGGGCACAGGGATCTCGTCATCGTCGAACGGAGTCAGTTCGCGGCGCTCGCGAAGGAGCACCGACTGGCCCTCTCCGGCCTCGTGGACGAGAAGACCGCCGTCCGGACCGGAAAGCTCGTCGGCGCGAACTACTTTCTTGTCGGAGCGGTGACCCGCTTCGGCTCCATCGTCGTCGCCACGGCCCGTCTCGTCGATGTCCGGACGGCGGTCGTTCTCGCGAGCTTCGAGCGAATCTCCCGGGACGGGGAGGACGACATCGCGCTCGCGTCGAAAAACCTCGCGGCGGACATCCTCGCAACCGTGACGGGGAAGACGCCCGCGAAGGGAAAGGCGACCGAAGACTACCGCTACTACCTCTACGAGGCCCTCGGGCGCTACAACCTCGGAAACCTGTCCGCATCGATCCCGTTCTGGGAGAAGATGACGCGAATGAGTCCCGGACATGCGCTGCTCCGCTTCATCCTCGGCGGGATCCTCTTCGAGAGCGGCCGCTATCAGGACGCGCTCCTCGCGGCCCGGCAGGCTGCGATGTTCGACCCGACGCTTGCGGAAGCGTCCCTTCTTGCCGGAAAGTGCTACTTCATGATGGGCGACTACTACAAGGCGACGCCGGAACTGGAGAAGGCGATGAAACTCGCGCCGAACCTTCCGGAGCCGTACTTCCTGATGGGGCAGTCCTACAAGAACCGGAAGCGGACCGAAGAGGCCGCGGACTTCTTCGCGCGCGCGGTGGCGGCGGACGACCGCTACGTTCCGGCCTATCTCGCGCTGGGGCAGGTCTTTTTCGAGGTGGGGGCGCTCGACGAGGCCGCCGAGGTCTTGGAAGACGCGCTGGAGATCGACGGAGAGAACGCGGAGGCGCAGATGCTTCTGGGAATGATCCACTCGCTTCGCGGAGAGGACGCGAAAGCGAGGCGAATGCTCTCCGCCCTGGAGAAGAACGACCCGAACAAGGCGAAGCAGCTGCGGAAGTGGATGGAGAACAAGTAAACCGAACCGGGAGAGGAAGGTGGATGTCCATGAAAGCGCGTTGCGTTTTCGGAGGTCTTCTCGTCATGGCGGCTGTTCTGATGCTGTCGGGAAGCTGCGCAATGGCGACAAGCGGAGGAGGCGGCGGCGGCGAAGGCGGCGGCGGGGCGGCGGCCGTGGTGAACCGAGAGGCGGACCGGGCGCTCGCCCTGTTCCGCGAAGGGGACTACGCCCGGGCGATCAAGGTCATGGGCGCGGTGCTCGAACGTCTGCCGGAGGACCGGAAGGGCGAGGGGAACTATATCATCGGATCGAGCCGGCTCCGGACCGGAGACTACGAGGCGGGTCGAGAGTTTTCGCTCGTTGCGCTGTCGAAATACTACAAGGGCGAAACGACGCTCTGGGGCGACCGGGAGAAGGTGCGGACGCTGGCGGCGACGGATCTCTCGTACCACGCGAGCGACAAGGGAGATTACGAGATCATCGGGCGGGTCGAGGGGATCGTTGGCGAGGACATCAAACTCGACCGCGTTCTCGTGCGGGAGCCGAACGGCGTTCTCGCGGGCCGGACGCGCCTGTCGTCGATCCTGTCGTTCTACAAGGCCCGGGCGCTGAAGAACGCGAAGAAGGCGCAGGAGGCGCTCGAACTCCTGAAGACCATGGCGTTCGACACGGGGAAGATCTTCGTGGACGGCAAGGTGACGGGACTCACCGAAGCGGTCGAAAAGCTGACCGCCGAGGTCGCCGCGATGGCGGCCCGGTTCTTTTTCCGCGCCGTGCTGCGTCCGCTCCGGGGCTCAGCCCTGTCGTACCGGCTCTGACGCCGGTCGAAGGGGCTCTTCGTGAGGAAAGGCGCCGGGGAGCGTCGCCCATGAGAAAAACCGCGCCGCTGTCGGGTATACTCATCCTGTTGGCGATCCTGTCGTCCGCGATTGCGGGGGACGCAACGCCGGCGAAAACGACGGTGCGGCTCGCCGTGGTCGATTTTCGGGCCAACGGCGCGCCCTTCCACCTCGGGGCGGGCGTGGCCGAGATGGTCCGCGGACGTCTCGTCGGCGTTCCGGGGTGCACGGTGCTCGAACGGACGCAGCTCGCCGCGGTCGCTGCGGAACACAGGCTCGCGCTCTCGGGGCTCGTCGACGAACGGACGGCCGTGAAGCTCGGGAAGCTCGTCGGCGCGCGCTACATGCTGCTCGGTTCCGTGAACGGCCTTGGGTCCGTGATCGCGATCAGCGCCCGGCTCGTGGACGTCGAGACGGCGGTTGCGCTCGCTGCGTTCAACGTCTCGTCGAACGACGGCGAGAACGGCCTGTACGCCGCGTCGCAAACGCTCGGGGAAAACATCGTCATGGAATTGTTCGGAAGCCCTGCGCCGACGCCGAAGGAGTAGAAGCGGATTTCGCGTCCCCCTTCCGCGTCCCGTCGGGCGCGGGAGGGGGACTTTTCGTATTGTGATGAAGGCCGCTTCACACATCATCATGCTCGGCGACATCCCCGTCGAGGTGACGCGCAAGAAGATGAAGACGCTGCGCCTCGGCGTCTATCCCCCCGACGGGCGCGTCCGGATGTCCGTCCCGCTGAAGGTGAGCGACGAAACCGTGCGCCGCGTGGCGACGGAGCGCCTTGCGTGGATCGAACGGCAGCGGGAGAAGTTCGCGGCCGTCCCTCCGCCTGCGGCGGTCAACTTCGTCGACGGCGAGGTCCACGCGTTTCTCGGGAAACCCTGCCGCTTGCTGGTGCGCGAGCGAAACCGCGCCGCGCGCGTCGATGCGTGCTGCGAACCGGCAATCACGATCACCGTGCGGCCCGGGAGCACGCGCGAGCAGCGGGAGGCCGCGCTGCTCGACTGGTATCGCGACCGGCTCTCCGAACTCATTCCGCCGCTGATCGACCGATGGCGGGCCGTCATGAACGTGAGCGTCGACGAGTGGCGCATCCGGAGGATGAAGACGCGGTGGGGAAGCTGCAACATCGCCGCGCGGCGCGTCTGGTTCAGCCTGGAGCTGGCGCGGAAACCGGAGCCGTGTCTGGAGTACATCGTCGTCCACGAGCTGACGCATTTGCTCGAACGCGGCCACGGCGCGCGCTTCAAGGCCCTGATGGACGGCTTCCTTCCCGACTGGCGCGAGCGCCGGAAGCTGCTGAACGCCGCGGTCAACGCCGGATAGGGGGGCAAAAAGACACAGCGCAGGGAGAAAGAATGTTCCTTTCCCCCGCGCTGTTATGAGAAATAATCGATCGGAAAGGTATTTCTGGTTTCGATTTTTGTATTACCGAATCGCTTTCAGCGTCGCGGCGTACGTATACGAAATCCGTTCCTTGTCCCGGGTCCGCATGTAGGCGTCTTCGTCGTGGGACAGCGCGGAGAGTTCTCGTGCGCCGAGTTTTCCGAGCGTGTCGGCGACACGGTCGATGATTCTGCGTTCTTCGGGATCGGGAATGTCGGCAACGGCTCCGTCCGAAAGTTCGATCGTCCGCTTGATATTTCCGTCCTCGCACTCCTCTTCCTCAATGCGGACGACGCCCGCCTCGGATACATAGTCATAGAGGTCGTACGAGAGCGTTCCCCCCGGAACCGGGCCATGGGGCCAATGGACGTAGCGGAGCCCCGTCACGGATGCTCCCCGGGTTTTGAACGAGAGAAAATCGATATAGAAGAGCAGCTTGTGGAGCTTCGTTATCGGGGCGTATGCGTCCTTCAACCGCGAAAGAAGGCGCGCGATCACCGCCTGGAACGAATCCGGCGAGAAGGAGCGGAGCCCGTTGAATTCCGACGGACTATCCTGCAGCTCCGCAATGAGGTGTCGCCTGAGAGAACTCGTGCAGGGCGCCGTTTTTTCCCGGATGCTCTCTTTCGCCGCACGGTACGCTTCTTCGCTCAGACGCGATCGGTTTGTCTCCAGAAGGTCGAGAAGCCGCTTTGCGTCGTAGGCCTCACGGATCAGGCGATCGTAGGGAATGGTCTGCACCGCTCCGGTTTCATAGCGCTGGAGAGAGGCGGAGCCGATTCCCAGAATAGCCGCGAAAACGTCCTGGGAGAGATTGTACGACGTCCGGATTTCCCGAATTTCACCTGAGGAGAGCAATCCGTGCTTTTTCTTGTACATTTCGTACGCCCGCGCCAGAAGCCCGTCGTATTTTTCATTCCAGAGAATTTCTCCGCACGACTTGCATAAATCCGCCTCGCCCGAAACGCAAAACGTCTCCCCGCGAACGGTGATATCGTGCTTCCGCATGACGGTTGTGAACGCGGTGTTTCGTTCACAGTTCGGACAAAAAAGGACGCTCATGCATCCCCCCTCCTTTCGGAAGTTCACTAATCCTCGGCGCCGTCCTGAACATGAATGGACAGAACCAGCAGTCTGGGTTCGCCGTCGGGAATCTTCAGCTTGATGTACAGAGGACGTATCCGTCCATCCAGCTCTTCGTTTTTCAGAAAGTCAAAGAGCGTTCCCGGCGGTTTCGCGAAATCGCTTTCCTCCATGGGGCCGTTTCTTCGGTGCACGGCGTGCAGCTTCCGGACGATCGCGCAAAGATGCTCTCCGGTGAGTCCGTATTCCGTCGCGAATTCCCGGTTCTTGCGGCGTGGAACGATAGAGGCGTGTCCTTGGGAGATATACGATCGCGCCATGTCGAGAAACGCGTTGACGGAACGAAGCGTGTCGTCCACGAGAAGCACCCCGTTTCTGAAATCGTGACAAGTATAGCATCTCTATCAATAGATGTCATCAATTGATGTCAAGTCGCGTCGCGAACAAACCGTTGTTCGGAACTCGTCGCCGCAGCCTCCCCTGGAGTTGTGTTTCCGGGAAAGCTGTGTCAGATTATGAACGCTCACATGACGAAACGGGGTGTCTTCATGAACGAACAGAGAGGAAACGCGCAGTCCGCGACGGCGTATTTCGCGGGCGGATGCTTCTGGTGCATGGTGTCGCCGTTCGACGCGCTCGACGGCATTCTCGAGGTGCGATCGGGCTACATGGGCGGACACATCGCGAACCCGACATACAAAGACGTGAAGAGCCAGACCTCCGGGCATTACGAGGCGATCCGCGTGCGTTACGACCCCGACGCGGTCTCCTATGAAACGCTGCTCCGGGCCTTCTGGCGGCAGGTGGACCCGACGGACGACGGCGGCCAGTTCCAGGACCGGGGCCCCTCGTACCGGACCGCGATCTTCTACGTCACCGACGAACAGCGCGCGGCGGCCGAGGCGTCGAAAGCGGCGATGGACGCGTCCGGGCGCTTCCCCGGCCCCATCGTGACGCCGATTCTGCCCGCCGACACGTTCTACGACGCCGAGGAGTATCACCAGGACTTCTACAAAAAGAGCCCCGACGAATACCACGAGGACCGGGCGAAGTCCGGGCGCGACGAGTTCATCGCGAACGTCTGGGGAGACGACTATTACGACCTCTCGCGCTGACGCCTTCCTCGCGGGGCTCGACGGCGCGTTCGTCCTCGGCGTCAACCCGCCGGTCTTCGACTTCGCGTTCGGCGACGTGTGGGCCAAGCCGCTCGGGCTGCTCTACCTGCTCGAAGAGCTTCGCACGCGCGGAAATTCCGTCGCCCTGATCGACTGCGTCCACGAGGGGCGCGAAAAGCCGCTGCCCTACGGACGCTTCCGGATCGCGCGCGAAAGCGTTCCAAAGCCCGCGCCGTACCGGAACATTCCGAGGCGCTATTGGAAGTACGGCATGAGCGAGGCCGCCTTCCGGTCGCGTCTCGCCTCGCTCTCGCAGCCCGACGCGGTGCTGCTGACGTCCGGGATGACCTACTGGCACCCGGGCGTCGCGTGGTGCCTCGCGATCCTTCGGGAGGTCCTTCCCGGCGTTCCGGTGCTTCTCGGGGGCGTGTACGCGCGTCTGTGCCCGGAGCACGCGGCCTCGCTCGGCGCGGACTTCGTCCAGACGGCGTTTCGCCCCGTCGCGGCCTCGCGCCCCGCGTTCGATCTCTACGACGGCCTCGGCTACGCGGTCACGGCGACGTCGTGGGGGTGTCCGCTGCGGTGCGGCTACTGCGCCTCGTCGCGCCTCTGGCCGTCGTTCGTCCTCCGTCCGCACGACGAGGTGGAGCGGGAGATTTCGTTCGAGCTGTCGCTTTCCGGCGTGAACGACATCGCGTTCTACGACGACGCGCTCCTCGTGGGGCGCGAGACGCGCTTCCTCCCTCTCGCTTCTCGCCTCGAACGCTTCGACGGGGCGCGCTTCCACACGCCGAACGGTCTTCACGTCCGCGAGATCGACGCGGCCTGCGCCCGCGCGCTCCGGCGGGCGCGCTTCGTGACGCTGCGGTTGAGCCTCGAAAGCGTCGATCCGGGGATCGGACATTCAGGGTCGGACAAGGTCTCGCGCGACCAGTACGCCCGCGCCGTCGCGAACCTCCTCGAAGCGGGGTACGAACCCGAACGGCTGGAAACGTACCTTCTCGTCGGGCTCCCCGGCCAGACGCCCGAGTCGGTCGCGGACGCGATCGCGTTCGTTCGCTCGCAGGGGGCCGTCCCGAAGCTCGCGGAGTTCTCGCCGCTGCCCGGAACCCGGATGTTCGCCGACGCGTGCGCCCGTTCGCCGGAGATCGCGTCCGAGCCGCTGCTTCAGAACAACACGGCCTGGGCGCCGTATATCGGCCGGACGATCGACCCCGGCGTGTTGCAGGACCTCAAGGACTTCGCGAAGGGGCGGCGCTGAGGAGCGCGCTTCCCCCGCATCAGCCCGAAACGGCGGACGCCCGCCCGGCCCTCCGACCGTTGTCTTTCGTCTGCAACGTCCCCGGAGGATCGGCCGCCCGGATTGTCGCCGACCTACCGGTCCGCTTCTTTTACGAACCGAACACACTCCCGAAACGCTTCCGAAACCTTCGCCGTGTAGAGTCTTCAGCGGAACTCCCCGGAGTCCGCTCCGGAATCTCACGGCGAGGTGATCTCATGTCCGAAATGTCTGTTCGTGCGTCGGCGCGCCGGCGCGGAATCGCGGTTTCCCTTGCGGTTCTGGCCCTGTTGGCGCTTTCGTCCGCATCGTTTGCGGCGACGAAGGCGAAGTATGTCTTTCTCATGATCGGGGACGGCATGGCGCTCCCGCAGCGCAACGCCGCCGAAATATTCCTCGCGGCCGAAAAGGACGCGACGAAGCCCGGAATCATCCGGCTCGCGATGAACGAGCTTCCCGCGCAGGGGATGTGCACGACCTATTCGACGAACTCCCTGATCACGGACTCCGCGGCCGCGGCGACGGCGTTCGCGTGCGGCGAGAAGACGAAGTCCGGCGTCATCGCGATGGACCCGAAGGGCGAGCGAAAGCTCCCGATCATCACGCAGCTCGCGAAGGCGTCGGGCCGGAAGATCGGCATCGTCTCGTCCGTGTCGATCGACCACGCGACGCCCGCGGCGTTCTACGCGCACGCGGCCGGACGGAGCGTCTACTACGGAATCGCGCTCCAGCTCGCGGAGAGCGGCTTCGATTTCTTCGCGGGCGGCGGCCTCAAGAAGCCCAAAGGCGACAAGGGCGACCAGCCGGACGCCTTCGAGGCCATCGCGAAGGCCGGATACTCGATCACACGCACGCGCGACGACTTCCTGAAGCTGAACGCGGCATCGGGGAAGGTCATGGCCGTCAATCCCGTGCTTGACCGGGACAAGGCGCTTTCCTACGAGATCGACCGCAAGGACGGGGAGATCACGCTCGCCGAGTTCACGGCGAAGGGGATCGAGCTTCTGGATAATCCGAACGGCTTCTTCATGATGGTCGAGGGCGGCAAGATCGACTGGGCGTGCCACGCGAACGACGCGGTCGCCTCGATACGGGACACGGTTGCGTTCGACGACGCGGTTCGCGTCGCGCTCGACTTCTGCAAAAAACACCCGGACGAAACCCTTGTCGTCGTCCTCGCGGACCACGAGACCGGCGGCATGTCGATCGGCTTCGCGGGCACGCAGTACGACACCTTCTTCTCCAAACTGAAGTCCCAGAAAGGCTCCTACATCGCGTTCGACTCGTATCTCGCCGAGTACAAGAAGACGCATGCGGCGGAGACGGCGACGTTCGACGACATCGCCGCAAAAGTCACGGAATTCTTCGGCTTCCGCTTCCTTTCCGACGAGCGTATCGTCGAGCTTGAGTCGAAGGCCAAGGGCGGCGATTCGGCGGCCGCGCAGGAACTCGAACTCGCCGTCAAACCGCGCGAGATGAAGGAACTCCGGTCCGCGTTCGCCCAGACCATGAAGGGCGCGAAGGAGCGTTCGAGCGACGAGGAGACGTATCTGCTCTACGGCGAGTACGAGCCGCTCACGATCAGCCTGACCCACATCCTCAACCGAAAGGCCGGGATCGGCTGGACGACCTACGCGCATACGGGCGTCCCCGTGCCGGTGTCCGCGATCGGCGTCGGGCAGGAGACGTTCAACGGATACTACGACAACACGGACGTCCACGCGAAGATGAAGGCGGCCATGGGGCTGTAGGAATCATTCGCATCGCGCTTTTTTGCGACGCTTCCCGACGTTTCGGGAGGCGTCGCTGCGTTCGAGGTACGGACGCGAATTTCACCGGAGGGTGACAGCATATGTTCCGACACTACGCAGCATCGTTCTTTTCAGGCTTTCGCCGCAGGGATGTCGCGTTTTCCGTCTTCGTCGCGGCGCTGGTCGTCGCGCTCCGGCTCCTGCCCACCGGGTTCGAGGACCGGCTTCCCGAAGGCATGGAGCACGTGCGCGGCGAGGTCGTGTCCGCCGACGATTCGCTCGTCCGGCAGTACGGTTTCGTCCGCGACGGCGTCCAGGTGCTCGAAGTCCGGATTTCGGAAGGGGCGTTCGCGGGAACGGTCGTCCGGGCCGAGAACCGCTTCATGGGCAAGCTCGAACTCGACAAGGTCTTTCGCCCGGGCGACGTCGCGCTCGTCGATCTGACCGTGTCGGGCGGAAGGGTTGCGTACGCCCACGCCTCGGACCACTATCGCGTGACGCTGGAACTCGCGCTGCTCGGCGCGTTCGCGCTCCTGCTGCTGCTCTTCGGCGGATTCGCGGGCTTTCAGGCGCTTTTGAGCTTCCTGTTCACGGCGCTCGCGGTCTGGAAGCTCGTGATTCCGCTGTTTTTGAAGGGATGGGACCCGCTGCTCGTGAGCCTCTGCGTCGTGACCGTCCTGACGGCGGTCATCATCTTCCTGGTCGCGGGACTGGGCCTCAAGGGACTCGTCGCCTTCGTCGGCGCGACGTTCGGCCTCGTTCTCACGGGCGCGCTCGCGCTCGCCATCGCGCCCCCCTTCCGGCTCCACGGCGCGGTGCGGCCCTTTTCGGAGACGCTGCTCTATTCGGGCTTCGGATTTCTCGACCTCACGCGGATCTTTCTGTCCGGAATCTTTCTCGCGTCGTCGGGCGCGGTCATGGACCTCGCGATGGACCTGTCCTCCGCGCTCCGCGAGATCGCGGCCCACACGCCCGGGATCGGCGCGTTCGCGCTCTTCCGCTCCGGAATCCGGATCGGGAGATCCGTGATCGGCACGATGACGACGACGCTGCTTCTCGCCTACTCCGGAAGCTACGTGACGATGCTCATGGTCTTCATGGGGCAGGGGATCCCGCTGGTCAACGTACTGAACATGAACTACACGGCCGCCGAGTTCCTGCACACGGTCGTCGGCAGCTTCGGACTCGTCCTCGTCGCGCCGCTGACGGCCGCCGTCGGCGCGTTCGCGTACTCGCGCGCCCCGCAGCCGCAGGAAGAATCGTCGCCGGCGCTTCCGGTCCGCTGACGGCCCCGCGCTTTTGTCCGTCCGCGACATCGCCGCGCCGATCTGCTATCATTCGGCGGATTGGAGAGGTGATGTCCGTGTTCTTGCACGTTGCATTTGCGCCCGAGCGGCGGCGCCGACGCATATTCTTCCTGCTCGTCCTGGCCCTTGTCCTCCCGGCGCTTTCGGACGCTCCGGCGTTCGCGGAAGCCCGGGCGAAATACGTATTCCTCATGATCGGCGACGGAATGGCCGAAGGCCAGCGGATCGCCGCGGAACGCTTCGCCGCGGGGGAACGGGCCGCGTCGGGAATAAAGGAACGGCGGCTCGCGATGAACGCGCTCCCCGTTCAGGGCGTCTGCGCGACGCACGACGCCGACGGGCGCGTCACGGACTCCGCCGCCGCGGCGACCGCGCTTGCGTGCGGGCGCAAGACGACGACGGGCCGCCTCGCCGTCGATCCTGAGGGGCTAACGCTTCCGACCATCACGCAGCTCGCGAGGTCCGCCGGGATGAAGGTCGGCATCGTGTCCTCCGTCACGCTCGACGACGCGACGCCCGCGGCCTTCTACGCGCATTCCGTCTCGCGGAGCGCCTACTACGACATCGCGCTCCAGATCCCCGGAAGCGGCGTCGATTACTTCGCCGGAGGCGGACTCAGGCGGCCGACGGGACCGAAAAAGGACCGCCCCGACGCGTTCGGCCCGATCCGCGACGCCGGGTATCGCGTGACTGCGACGCGGGAGGAATTCGACCGGCTGCACGCCGCGTCCGGCCGCGTCTTCGCCGTCCTGCGCCCGTCGCCCTTCGACATCGACCGCACGAATGACGGCATATCGCTTGCCGGATTCACGGCCAAGGGAATCGAACTTCTCGACAATCCGAAGGGCTTCTTCCTGATGGTCGAAGGGGGAAAGATCGACCTCGCCTGCCACGCGAACGACGCGGCGACGGCTGTCCGGGAGACGATCGCGTTCGACGACGCCGTGCGCGTCGCGTATGACTTTTACCGGAAGCATCCGCGCGAGACGCTCGTCGTCGTCCTCGGCGACCACGAGACGGGCGGGATGTCCGTCGATGCGGCGACGGCCGCGGAAACGCTCTTCTCCGTGCTGCGCCGACAGAAAAACTCCTACGTGCGTTTCAGCTCGACCGTGGAAACGTACGTTCGGACGCACGACGCGCGAACGGCCCGATTCGGGGACGTTGCGGACGACCTCGCGGCGTTCTTCGGTTTCCGCTTCCCGGCCGGAGTCGCGGAAGGCCGCGGGACCGCCGGCGGCATAACGCTCGACGAGACGGACGTCCGGGAACTCAAGGCGGCCTTCGCGCAGAGCGTGACGGGCATGCGGGGCCGCAAGGCAGGCAAGGAGATGTACCGGACGTACAGCGAGTACGAGCCGCTCACCGTGGCCGCGACGAAGATCCTCGGCCGCAAGGCGGGGATCGGCTGGACGACCTTCGTCCACACGGGCGCGCCCATGCCGGTATCGGCCGTCGGCGCGGGGCAGGAGCTGTTTCGCGGCTCGAACGACAACACGGACGTCCACGCGAAGCTCCGCGCCGCGATGGGGCTATGACGCTTCGGGAACGGCCGGACGAGAGCTGTGCGGGAGGTGAAGCCGTATCGGAAGCGACGATCCGCAACGCCGGAGCGCCGTTCTTCCGCTACGGTGAGGCCGAAACCGCGTACCTGAAGCGCCGCGACGCACAACTCGGCGCCGTGATCGACCGCATCGGGCCCATAGAGCGGAAGGTTGCGCCCGATCCGTTCACGGCGCTCGTCGAGTGCGTCGTCGACCAGCAGATTTCCGCGAAGGCCGCGCGGACCGTACGGGAGCGGCTCGATGCCCTCGCGGGCGACGTGACGCCCGAACGAATCGCGGCCTTGTCCGCGGACGAAATCCAGAAGTGCGGAATGACCATGAAAAAGGCCCTCACGATCGCGGGAATAGCGAACGCCGTTCTTTCGGGCGAACTCGACCTGGACGCGCTCCGGACGATGTCCGACGACGACGTTGCGACGCGCCTGACGGCGCTCGACGGCATCGGGCTCTGGACGGCCGAGATGGTCCTGATCTTCGCGCTCGGGCGCAGGGATGTCGTGAGCTGGGGCGACCTCGCGATCCGCAGGGGCATGACGCGCCTCTACGGCCTGGAAACCCTCACGCGCGACGAGTTCCTGCGATACCGAAGGCGCTACAGTCCCCACGGCTCCGTCGCGTCGCTCTACCTCTGGGCCCTGGCGGCGGGGCGGTAGGCGGCTATATGAAAGCTCCAACAGCTACAAGAGCGGCAAGCCCAGCTCCTTGAGAAACGCGTTGTGTTTCTCCCGCGCTTCCTCGATATTCCGTGTCAGCGCGACAAGATCGGCGTTGACCGCCTGCAAATCTATCGGCTCCTCCGTCTGCTGCGTGCTGATGTAGCGCGTGATGTTCAGGTTGTAGCCGTTTTCCTCGATCTCTTCCATCGAAACACGGCGGGCGTAGCGATCCTCTTCCTTCCGGTGCTGGTACGTGTCGATGATCTTGTCGATATGATCCGGCGTCAGGACATTCTGGCGCTTGCCCTTCTCGAAGTGCTCGGCGGCGTTGATGAAGAGCACGTCATCCGGTTTCTTGCACTTCTTCAGCACGAGAATGCAGACCGGAATGCCCGTCGAGAAGAAGAGGTTGGCGGGCAGACCGATAACCGTGTCGATATTGCCGTCCTTGAGCAGCTTCGTGCGGATGCGTTCTTCCGCGCCGCCCCGGAAAAGAACGCCGTGCGGCAGGATGATCGCCATGACGCCTTCCGGTTTCAGATAATGGAAGCCGTGCAGCAGAAAGGCGAAGTCCGCGGCGGATTTGGGCGCAAGACCGTAGTTCTTGAAACGCATGTCTTCACCAATCGCTTCGGTCGGCTCCCATCGGTAACTGAACGGCGGATTGGCCACCACGGCATCGAACTTCGGCATCCTGGCCGGGTTCATCTCGCGCAGCCAGTCCCAGTCGTTCGTGAGGGTGTCGCCGTGGTAGATATGGAACTCCGAATCTTTCACCCCGTGAAGCAGCATGTTCATGCGCGCCAGGTTGTACGTGGTGATGTTTTTCTCCTGCCCGTAAATCTTGCCGATGCCGTTCGTCCCCATGCGGTGGCGCACGTTGAGCAACAGGGAGCCGGAACCGCAGGCGAAATCGAAGACGCTCTCAAGGCTTTTCCGTCGACCGGCGGCCGGTTCCTGGCTGTCCAGCGTGACGATGCCGGAGAGGATGCCGGATATCTGCTGCGGCGTATAGAACTCTCCCGCCTTCTTTCCCGAACCGGCGGCGAACTGGCCGATCAGGTACTCATAGGCGTCGCCCAGAGTGTCGCTGTCGGTGGAGAACTGCGCCAGCCCCTCGGCAAGCGCCCTGATGACGTTGCAGAGCTTGGCGTTGCGCGTTTCGTAGCTGTTGCCCAGCTTCTCAGAATTCAGATTGATCTCCGAGAACAGTCCGGCGAAGGTGCTGGCGAAGGATTCGTTCTCGATGTATTTGAATCCCTTTTCCAGCGTGCGAAGCAGCTCACCGTTCTGGGTGCGCGCCATCTCGGCGATGTTGCTCCAGAGGTATTCCGGTTTGATTACATAGTGTGTCTTGCGGCGCATCTGTTTTTCGAACTCGATGGTATCGTCCGGGTTTTGGCCGCACCACACGGCCAGAGGGGAGCGGCGATCACCCGGTTGCAGCGTCGGATAATCCTGCCCCAGTTCCCTTTGCACCGCCGCCTCGTAATTGTCCGACAGGTAGCGCAGGAAGAGGAAGGAGAGCATATAGTCGCGGAAGTCGTCCGCGTTCATCGCGCCGCGCAGTTGATCGGCGATAGCCCAGAGGATAGTTCCGAGTTGTCTTTTGTCCTGTTCGGTCATGCTCCTGCCTCCTTGCGGCCCTTGATCCTGTTTTCCAGCGCCTTCAACTCCGCCTCGTCCTGTGCGTCCGCAGCCTGGGCTTCCCGGGATTTTCGGCGTTGCTCGTAGTCCAGAAAGAGCGGGGTGATTTGCCGCTCCATGCGGGCATGGCTGACCGCTCCCGCTCCCGCCAACACAGGGAAGCCGTTTGTGGCTAAGATCTGCACGACGTTCTCTCGCCAGAAGCCCATTGTGGTGACCGTTTGCCGCTTGGCCCGCAATTCGGCGGTTTCAAGAAAGATAACCACCAGACGGTTCAGCGTGTCGATTTCCTCCTCGGTCAGGTAGTTTTTCGCCACCAGAATATCGTGCTTGCGCACCCGGTCACCCTTCCAGGCCATCAGGCCGAAATGGGCGTCGCTCGGGTCGGCGCGGCCTGAGATGATTTCGGCGGCGGTTCGCTGCGTGACGGCGTACAGCAGCATGTTTTGCACGACGGCGAAAAACCGCTGCGCGGCCTGATCGGTCTTGTCGTAATCGGCAGCCAGTGCGAAGAGATCGCGCACCTTTTGATAGAAGCGCTTCTCCGAGGCGCGAATATCGCGGATGCGCGCCAGCATCTCGTCGAAATAGTCCGGGCGGCCGTCGGGGTTCTTGAGTCGCTCGTCGTCCATGACGAACCCCTTGCGCAGATACTCCGTCAGCACCGAGCCGGCCCAGCGACGGAACTGCACGCCCCGCGACGAGCGCACGCGGTATCCCACGGCGAGAATGGCGTCAAGGTTGTAGAGCGTGATTGTGCGACGCACCTCGCGCCCGCCCTCGGTTTGAACTACCGAGGATTCCTCGGCAGTTGCCGCGCGTTGCAGCTCGCCGTCGGCGTAGATGTTTTTCAGATGCAGGCCGATATTGTCCGGCGAGGCATCAAACAGTTCGGCCATTTGCCGCTGGCTGAGCCACACCGTGCCCCGGTCGGCCCGCAGTTGCACCCGGCTTTGCCCGTCTTCGCTGGTGTAGAGAATGAGCTGCGTCATTCCCGCACCTCGACAAGGGACGGAAAAAGCTGCTGCATCAGTCCTTTTTTATGGGCCTTGAGCGCGTCGAGTTTCTTGGTCTGCAAGGCGATCTGGTCGTCGGTGGAGGAGAGGCAGTCGGCGATTCTTTGTTGCTCATGC
>CALMZW010000373.1 GCA_937870605.1 uncultured Synergistaceae bacterium | reverse complement strand
GGCGCCGACGATTCGTCTCTGCCACTTCGGATGAAGATGGGCTTCGATCTCATCGATAAGGAAAACGATCTGGGCTGTAGACTCCTGGTCAAGCAGCTCGCTTGCCTTGAGGTGTTCTTCCCAGCTCCACACCAGCAGATAGGCCAATGCGATGATTCGACGGATTCCGGCCGATGCGTGCAACACAGGAACCGATTGACCATACGGCATGACAAGGGTCGGAATATCTCTCGGATCATCCAGACTGATGCGGGTCAGTTCTCCCGGTACGATTTTCTCTCCCTCGGACGGCGAAAGCGCAGCCAATACCGCACAGAGGCTTTTGAATGCCCGTCCCCTTTCCTTTTGCCACCCGCCCCAATCCGAAATCAAGCCGTTGCACAACAATCCCCGCTCCTCATCACGCAAGCCGTTCCAGACATCGCGAGAACTGAAAACATACGCCGGAGGGCGGTCCTGGACATCGATGTTTCCCTTCATGCGCCAGTAATTCCGCGCCGGATCCCATAAGGCGAAGCTTCCATCCACCTGTGCGTACAGAACCAGTCCCGGGTTTGACGGACGGCCGACCTTACCGCTCCACGCCTGCAACTTCCGATCATAAACGCTGACATAACTGACCGGTTTGACCTTTGCTGTGAACGAAAACGCTATCGATCCCTTGCCGCTTTCCATGGGTCTCGCCGGCAGCCCCGACGATAGGCGGGGATTGATCTCGGCGGGCCACTTCCGGGTCAGCGCCCACCATGCGATATCAAGCAGAAAACTCTTTCCCAGACCGTTATCGCCGGTAAGAAGGTTGAGACGTTCTCCAAGTTTCAATTCCATGCTCGGCGAAGGACCGACATTCGTCAACTTCAAGTATTCCAGCATGTTTTCTCTCCCTCCCACAAGAAACGCCCAGTCAGCCGGGTCCGAAAAACCGGCCCCTGCTTGTTATCAGTTTTATCTCCCGCACACACGTGAGTATTCTATCAGTCCAGCCGCCGCCGTGCCCGGATTGTCTCGTAACCGCTCCAGATCAACGATGTCCGCGAAAATTTTCTTCGAACCGCAGACAGGCAACACTATAGCCCCGGTTACGTGTTTCTCTTTTCGGGGCGTTTCCGGTTCGCAGCGAACATCCGGGGAAACGCTTCCGTGCTTCACTCTCGCTCCTCTCCGTGCTATTCTTTAAATGACCGAACCGGAGAGGTGGAGGAGACGCATGAGCGAACGACTTGAAGAACGCATCCGAAGGCGGGCCTCGGGCGACGGGGCCGACAGGCTCCTCTGGAGTTCCGGGGCCGCGCCTTCGGAAGGACGTTGGATGACGGGTCGGGAATACCTGCTTCTCGCCGACCGGTGCGCCGAGACCCTGCACACGAGCGGCTTCCGCGAGGGCGACCGGATCGTGGCGTTCCTGCCGAACTGCCCGATGGTGCATATCCTCTCGCTCGCGGTCTGGACGCTCGGCGGGACCTTCGCCCCGATCAACCCGCGCGGCGGCGAGGAGTGGACCGAACGCATCCTCGCGCATCTCGACCCCGCGCTCGTCGTCACCGGCCCAGGTTTCGACTCG
>CALMZW010000372.1 GCA_937870605.1 uncultured Synergistaceae bacterium | reverse complement strand
CTCTCGCCCTTTCCCATATCGATGGTGGAACTCGGAATCTCCTCGCTCGATGACGAGGTGCTCGCAACGTGCAGGCGCGGGTACGGCGAAAAAGAGGCGTTGTCGGCCGTGTCGCGTCTTCTCGACGCGGGGCTGACGACAGGCGTCCAGCTCATGATCGGCCTGCCGGGGCAGAGCATGGAAAGCTCCCTTCGGGATCTCCGTCTGCTGGCGTCCGTCAAGGGCCCGAGGGGAATGGCGCTCCGGATCTACCCGACGCTTGTCCTTCCCGGAACCGAACTGGAGGCGCTTCGCTCACGCGGCGCGTACGAACAGCTCGACGTGCCTCGGGCGATCGCCTGGACGTCCGCCATGATTGTCGCGGCCCGGGATCTGGGCTTCTCGTTGCAGCGTGTCGGATTGATCGAAACCGAATCCCTTCATCGCTCCGTCCCGGAAGGTCCGTATCATCCGTGCTTCGGAGAATTCGCCCGGGCCGAGTCGCTCTCGGCGCTGCTTGCGCGTAATTCCGCGAGAGGCCCATGGGCGCTTTCTTCCAGAGATTTTTCGATTCTTCACGCGCATGCGGGCTACGGCGTCCTGTCGCTCTCGAAGAAGACGGGGCTTTCTCCGTCGTCCGTATCGGCCGGGTTTCGTTTTTTGCGCGGCGCACCAGGAATGAAAAAGAAAAGAGGCGTTGTGGAAGAATGAAGGACCTGCGCGATCCGGTGCAAAAAGTTCGGGAGCACCTCGAAGAAGTCGGGTGCTCCGTCGCCATTCACGTGACCGACGATACCATCTTCACGGTGGAGGATGCTTCCAGGGCCGTCGGCGCTCCGCCGGAGGAAATTCTGAAGAGCCTCGTTCTCTTTGCGGACGAACGCCCCGTTCTCGCGCTCATGTCGGGAATCAACCGGGTCGATCTGAAGAAGATCAAACGGATCCTGAACGTGCGGAAGGTGAAGATGGCGCCGCCGGAATGGGTATTCGACTACTCCGGATTCAAAATCGGAGGGGTGCCGCCTGTGGGGTATCCTGAACGGCTGCCCGCGCTGCTCGACGAGGACATGTTCTCATACGACGTCGTATGGGCCGCCGCCGGGACGGATCACGCATTCTTCCCCGTCTCTCCGGACGAGCTGCGCCGGATAACCGGGGGCGTGTCCGGGAACATCAAAAAGGACGAACCGCCGCTCGAAAACAATGCGGAAGGGGCTCCCGGAGCGGAGCCCCTTCCGTAACGGCTAGGCGTTATCGAGAAGATATTCCTGCAAAGCCTTTCCCTGCAATCCGCCGCCGATGCCGACGGCGAGCTTGAGCCTCGCCTGCATCGGGAAAAGCGCTCCGGCGTCCAGAACGCCCATTTCGAGCAAACGCGAGAAACTGCCCTCGTGAGAAAGGCAGGCCCGCGTCCTGCCCTGGGGACATCGGCTGGTCACCGCGACGGGAATCCCTTCCCTGACGATGGCCCGGATGTGCGGAAGCCAGGAAGGGGGAACGTCTCCGTTCCCGAAGCCCGCGAGCATCAGTCCGTCGATGGATCGTGTCTTCAGCGAGGCGAGGCCGTCGAGAATGATGTCGCCCCCGCCGAGCGTCGCCTGCAGCAATTCGACGTTCCGTGCGGGGGTCGAGACGTTCTCGAGCACCTTCGAGCGCCTCGCGGCCCGAAGCAGATAGACGTTTCTTCCGACGATCTCGCCGACAGGTCCCTTGCCAGGCGCATCGAACGCGCACCGGCGCTGGTTGGCGACCTCGCAGACTTCGGACGCCGAAAAGAGCTGATCGTGAACGCAGAGGAGCACGCCGAGCCCCCAGCATTTCTCCGATGAAGCCGCACAGAACGCCTGCATGAGGTTGAGAGGGCCATCCGCGCCGGAACTGTCCTGCGGTCGGACCGCGCACGTGAAAACGACAGGCTGCGGATACGCCCACAAAAGATCCGTCAGATAGGCCATTTCCTCGATCGCGTCGGCGCCGCATGTCACGACGATGGCGTTTGTTCCCTCCCGGACGAGTTTCCACAGTATCTGCACGAGATCCATGGTCATCCGGACGGAGTAGTGCGATCCCGGCTGGTGACTCCAGTCGATCGTCCGGATCCGGGACTGGAGGTCTCCGGGAACGAGCCGAAGAACTTCCTCGGGCGTCACCGCGCCGTCCTGCGCCGATTCCCTGGCGCGCGTGACGATCTCTCCGCCTGCGATAACGAGCGCAAGCGCACCCTGCTGCGTCATGACGGATCGTTCCTAATAGCCCAGATCTTCGCCGACGATAATGACATGCGTCTTTCTCCCCATTGTTGGACGCTCGAGGATGAGGACGGCCCTGCAAACCCGCGTCGAGGCGTCGCAATCGACGCAATGGCCGACCTTGCTGCAGGGAGTATCGACATGGAGTCGCAGCGCGTTCGGGGGGGTCGCGTGATCCCGGATTCGGTCAAGCGCGGACTGGATGTCACGCGAAGCCTTGTTGACGCCGACGACGTAGATGATGGGGTTGTCCGCCCAGGCCATCGCTCCGACGCGATTGCCGTTCCCGTCGATATTGACCAGCATGCCGTCGTGGGTCACCCCGTTCGAGCTTGTCAGGAAGTAATCGGACGAGGCCTCGTCCTTCCACGCCTGTTTCCGTTGTTCGGGAGTGAATGACGGATCCCAGTGGTGAAAAATCGCGCATCCTCTCTCCCGTAGTTTCTCGAAGGCCCCGATCTCTCGAATCGTGACGGACCCGGGGATCCCAACGCTCGCACCTTCGGGGATGATCCGGAGAACGGCATCCATGGCCTGCTCTTTCGTATCGACGTATTCCGCGATGAACCCCTTTGCGGACATGGCCTTGACGATCGTCTGTCCGAGAAGCCTGCGCGACGCCTGTCTCGATTCCTCAAAGACGTTGACTGAATCCGGCATTCTGTTCATCCCTCCGTTTTCGTGAGCTTTGAATGATCCAGCTATGATTGCAGGAAAGAAATGGTTTGTCCAGTCCTTGCGTGTCAAGCGAAAGACCTTGACAGAGCCGTGCGTGGAACCTATAATCCTCTGCGCCTGCCGGAGAGGATGCGATAGCCGTGCGTGTCGATGGGGGACTGGAACAGAGAATCCATTATAACCGGCTGTACGACCTGTACGCTCCTCTTCTGACCGAAAAGCAGCGGGAGGCCTTCGAGCTCCACGAGTGCGAGGATCTTTCACTCGCGGAAATGTCGGAACGTCTCGGAGTGACCCGCCAGGCGGCCCACGATCTGGTTTTGCGGGCGCGGGACCGTCTCGGGGAAGCGGAAAACACTCTGGGACTCATGAAGAGGATTTCTCTTCTTGAAGCCCGCATCGGGGAGCTGGAGGAGCGTTTGAAGGAAGCGACAGGGGGAGAGAAACCATGTTCGATGCGCTGAGGGAACGCCTGGAAGGTATTTTCGACAAGCTCAAAGGCAAGGGCAAACTGACCGAAGCGGACGTCGACACAGCCCTCCGCGAAGTCAGGCGCGCGCTTCTCGAGGCCGATGTCGACTACAAGGTCGTCAAATCCCTCACGGAGGGCATCCGCGCTCGTGCGGTGGGACGCGATGTCCTTGAATCGATCACTCCCGCGCAGCACGTCATCGCCATCGTGTACGAAGAGCTCATAGCGATGATGGGCGCCGAGACCGCGCCGCTCGCGATCGCGTCGAAGCCGCCGACGATCATCATGATGGTCGGCCTCCAGGGAAGCGGAAAGACGACGAGCACCGTCAAACTTGCGCGGACGCTTTCGCGCGGGCACGCGCCTCTCGTTGTGGCATGCGATCTTCGAAGGCCCGCCGCCGTCGAGCAGCTCAACGTTCTGGCAACACAGTCCAAGGTCGGGTTTTACGGCCCGGAAAACGGGGAGACGCGCCCCGTCGTCGTTGCGGAAAAATCCCTCGCGTACGCGGCCGGGCATCTGAACGACGTCATCCTTCTGGATACCGCCGGGCGTCTGCACGTCGACGAAGAACTCATGAACGAACTGGTCCTGCTGAAGGAGAAGATGCGCCCGACGGAAATTCTTCTCGTTCTCGATTCCATGACCGGGCAGGAAGCGGTCCATGTGGCGTCCGCGTTCCATGACCGTCTGGGCGTCACGGGACTCGTCCTGACAAAACTCGACGGCGACGCGCGGGGCGGCGCCGCTCTTGCGGTGCGGTCCGTCACCGGCGCCCCCGTGAAGTTCGTCGGCATGGGCGAGGGGATCGACGCGCTCGAAGTGTTCGACGCGAAGCGCATGGTTCAGCGGATCATGGGGATGGGCGACGTCGTCGGTCTCGCCGAAAAGGTGCAGCAGGTCACATCGCAGGACGACGTGGACCGCATGTCCGACTCCATGAAGAAGAACCGCCTCACGCTCGACGATCTTCTGCTTCAGCTCGAGCAGGTGGAAAAGATGGGGCCGCTCGAAAAGATCATCGACCTGATTCCCGGCGCCTCGAAACTCAAGGTCAACTCCGGCGATCTCGACCCGAGCCGCCTGAAGCGGGTGAAGGCGGTTATCCAGTCAATGACTCCGGGAGAGCGAAGAAATCCCGCCATCATAAAGGGAAGCCGGCGCCGGCGTATCGCCGAGGGGTCCGGAACGAGCGTCCAGGTTGTCAACCAGGTGCTCAAACAGTACGAGCAGATGAATCAGCTCTGGAAGCAGTTCGGAAAGGGACGAAAAGGGTTCTCGACAGGCAGATTGTTCGGAGGGAAGGGTTTTGGATCGCCCTTCCGTCCATGACAATACAGAGTCTCAACAGTTCAGATGGAGGTGTGTGTGAATGGCGGTGCGCATTCGACTTGCGCGACACGGAAGGAAAAAGCTTCCCTTCTACCGGCTCGTAGTGGCCGATTCCCGTTCTCCCAGGGATGGACGGTTTATCGAACAGATCGGAACCTATGATCCGCTTCAGGATCCGGCGAAGATCACGGTGGATGAGGAACGCGCCCTGCACTGGCTCAAAAACGGGGCCCTGCCGTCGGATACGGCGCGCGGGCTTCTGAAGCGGGCAGGCGTCTGGGAGAAATTCTCCCCGCAGAAGAGCGCGGAATAAGGCGATATGCCCGATTACGGCGATCTGGTCCGATATATCGTCGAAAAGCTTGTAACCCGACCTGAAGGGGCGACGGTGGTAGCGGAATCGAACGACCGGGGCATAACAGTGGTCACGATTCGTGTGGACCCCGAAGATATCGGCCGCATCATCGGCAAACGGGGCGCCACGATAAACTCCATCAGGTTGCTCTGCAAGGCGGCGGCGGTCAAGTCGGGAGAGCGGGTGGAAGTGGACATCCAGGAGGAGTGAGGCGTTCATGGCAGGGAGAGAAATCGTCATCGGGATGGTTACGGGCCCTCACGGCTTACGGGGGGAACTGAAAGTCTTTCCGCTTACCGATTACCCCGATCGCTTTCTTTCCATGGATCGCCTTGAGCTTCGCCGTCCTGACGGTCGTTCCATGGGGACGCTTACGATACGGGGGCTTCGCTGGGAAGACAGCAACAGGGTGTTCCTTCTCGAGAGCGAAGAGCTGACCGATCGCTCCGAAGCCGAGCGTTTCCGGGGCGCGCAGGTTATCGTCGACGAAGACGAACGCGTCGAACTTCCGGAAGGAGAGTTCTGGATCGACGGAATTGTCGGTTCGAAAGTCCTGTCCGACGAGACCGGAGAGGAACTGGGCATCCTGAAAGACGTCTATCAGGGGGGCGCGCAGGACATCTACTGCGTCGAATCGGAAGACGGCAAGACGCACCTCATTCCTGCGGTCGCATCGTTTGTCGCCTCCGTGGATCCCGAACGGAAAATCGTCAGAGTGCGGCTTATCGAGGGTTTGTGGAACGTATGAAAGTAACGGTAATCACCGCATTCCCGGGGCTTTTCGACGGTTTCCTGAAGACAAGCATCATCGGGAGAGCGGTTACGAACGGACTTCTTGACGTCCGTATCGTCGATCTTCGTGACTTTGGCGTCGGGAACTATCGTCAGGTGGACGACTATTCCTTCGGGGCGGGCGGAATGGTTCTCATGCCCGGACCGCTTGGCGAGGCGCTGGATACAGCCGGTCGAGAACGTGGAAAACCCTTTGTGGCGTACCCTTCGCCTCAGGGGGCGGCGTTGACGCAGGAAATGATAGAGAATCTCGCCTCCCGGACGCACGTCTGTTTTCTGTGCGGTCATTACGAGGGAATCGACGAGCGGATTTCTGAAACCAGGGTGGATCTTGAGTTTTCCATAGGCGATTGCGTTCTCACGGGCGGAGAGATTCCGGTGATGGCGGTCATCGATGCGATGGCGCGACTGGTTCCCGGAGTTGTCGGACGCAGCGAGGCCGTGTCGGAGGACTCCTTTTACAGGGGGATGCTCGATCATCCGCATTACACCCGTCCCGCAGTCTGGGAGGGGCGCGAGGCGCCTCCGGTGCTCGCTTCGGGGAACGATGCGCTCGTAAACGCGTGGCGACGACGCCAGGCCGTGACCCGGACGCTTTCCCGGAGACCGGATCTTCTCGGAAGGGCGGATATCCGGCCGTATCTTTCCCACGGCGTCTACGTCGCTCTGGTGCATCATCCGGTTCGCGACCGCGACGGACAGAAGACGACTGCGGCGTTGACCGGACTGGATGTCTCCGACGTATGCCGTTCGTGCAGAACGTACGGCGTGGATCGGCTGCTTGTCGTAACGCCTCTTCCGAGCCAGTGGGAGATGCTCGGGGTTTTGACGCGTCACTGGACCGAGGGATACGGGGGACAACACAACCCGGACAGGGCGAAGGCGTTCGCTCTCGTGAAGAGCGTTGCGACTCTCGAAAGAGCCGTCCGGTGGATACGCGAGAAGGAAAAAAAGGATCCGTGCATCGTGGGGACGAGTGCGGCGAATCGCGCCGACGCCGTTCCCGGTCTTGAGGCCAAGCGGATGATTCTGGAACGGGACGAGCCCGTCCTGTTCCTCTTCGGAACGGCGCACGGTCTGCACGATGATGCGGTTCGGCAATGCACCATGATGATGACGCCTCTCTCCGGCGGCAGGGGAGAATACAATCACCTGGCCGTGAGAAGCGCTGTAGCGGTGGTTTTGGATCGTTTTTTCGGATGGAGATAACAAGAGCGGTAAGGAGGGCTTGGCATGAATGCCATGGAGTTGGTCCAGAAAAAGTACATGAAGAACGAGGTGCCTGATTTCCGTCCCGGAGATACCGTACGGGTGCACGTCAAGGTTACCGAGGGAACCAGACAGCGTATTCAGATGTTCGAAGGCGTTGTCATAGCCCGGAAGCACGGAGGCCTCGACGAGACCTTCATCGTCAGGAAAGTCTCGAACGGAGTGGGCGTGGAGCGTATCTTCCCGCTGCATTGCCCGTCGCTCGACCAGATCGAAGTGAAGCGGCAGGGGAAGGTCCGGAGGGCGAAACTGTACTATCTCCGGAAACTCAGCGGAAAAGCGGCGCGCATAAAGGAACGAAGACCGTCCTAAAAACCATATTGACGCCATCGGCGTCGACGGGTATAATTCCCTTCGTTGCGCGGGGGTGGCGGAACCGGTAGACGCGCAAGGCTAAGGACCTTGTGGCCGCTAGGCTGTGGGAGTTCGAGTCTCCCCCTCCGCACCAGATATGACGAAGGGGCCTTTCTTTCGGGAAAGGCCCCTTTTTTGTGTCCTTTTCGATTGCCGAATGCACCCATCATTTGCTACACTGTGTATGATTGTTATGTCGATACAAAATACGAACCATGAAGAGGCACATTTCTTATGGAGACTCTGTACGATGCAACGATCCTTTGAAGACTGGCTGCGGGAAAAACCGCTTTCCGAAGGCGCCGGAACGGACGAGTCCCGTCCTTCAGGAGCCGCCGGAAACGCTGAACTCCTCGGTCTTCCCGTTGTGCCCGCCGGGAACGCCCCCGTTTTCCCCGTCGTATCTCCGGATCGGACGCTTGAAGAAATTCCCGAAGAGATTCCGGAAGAAACCCCTGAAGAGACTTCAGAAAAGATTCCTGGAGAGGTCCCTGAGGAGACATCGGAGGAACCCTCGGAAAAACCTCAGGAGAAAATTCCCGAAGAGTTCCCGGAAAACGCGGATTCGATGCCGCTTCCCGAGAAACCAGCGGAGCGGACCGATGAAGCTGTGGTTCCGGAAGAGATCGTTCCCCAATCGCCCGAAAGCGTTCCGTCTGACGTTCCCGCAGGTTTTCCGGAAACAGGAGAAATCTCCCCGACGACTGCCGGGGAGACGACGGGCGAAGCGGATATTCGGGAGATTCCGCTCGCCGGCGCGCTCGAAGAAGTTCCCTTGTCCGGAGAACAGGAGATTCCCGTCAGGCGATATATTCCCCCGCAGGACGTCGTGTCGGATGTGGAGCAACAGTTGCTTGCGGAGATCGATGAAACGGGCGAGCGGGAAGCGAGACGAAAGCGGCGCGTCGTTTTCGGCGCCCTGATTTTCTGCGCCGTCGCGGCGCTCGGTTTTTGGTGGGGAACGCGGACGACTCCGGCCGAACTCAACGACAGGGGCGTCCTCCTGCTGGACTCCGGCAAGTCCGAAGACGCGCTCCGTCTTTTCCGGAAAGCCGAATCGAAATCTCCGGACTCCCTCCCGATCCAGTTGAATATCGCAAAGTCTCTTGAACGGCTCGGACGACATGGAGACGCTGTGGATGCGTATTTCCGCTGCCTTCAGATCGCTCCTTCCGACCCGGAAATCCATCTCAGGCTGGGATCGCTCTTTCGAACGCTCGAATCGCCCGAAAAAGCCGTCAGATCCTTCCAGGACGTTCTTCAGCGCGATCCCGGGAACGCGCGGGCGCTTCTCGGACTCGGGCTTTCGTATCTCGACAGGGCGGACGCCGTTCAGGCCGTTCCGGTGCTCGAGAGAGCGATCGAGCGAGACGCCGATTTGCAGGAAGCGAAAACGGCGCTTGAAAAGGCAAAGGGCATTCTCGAGGAACAGAAGAGACTACAGGAAGCACAGAAAGCCCGGGAACGCGCGGCCGAGGCTCTGGAACGCGGACGGGTCGCACAAATGCTGAACCGCGACGAAGAGGCGGAGAGCTGCTTCGAGGAAGCGCTTCGGTTTGATCCCGACAGCGAGGCGGCGCAGCTTTCTCTTGCGAACGTGCTGAAAAAGGCCGGAAAGTACCCCCGTGCACGGGAGTTATATGAAAACGTCCTGATGAAATCGCCGGAACAGCAGGAAGCCCGCCTCGGACTTCTGGAAACCCTGAAGCTTGAGGCCTCGGGAGAGCGACCCGTCAGCGGCGACGCGACGATGCAGAACAAGCCGGGAGACGCCCAAACGGAAAAAAGCGGGGCGGAAAAAGCCCCTTCCGGTACGTCAAAGCCCGGACGAAAACGGTCGTCTCCTTCGCGACGGTCTTCTTCATCTTCATCCCCTGGAGAACCGAAGGGCGTCGTGTCGCAGGCGCGCCGCGCCGCTGCGACGGTCCGTCGGACGGATCCGGTTTCTCTTTCCCGAACGCGCGACCCGCTGGAGAACCTTCTGGAAGGACGACCGGCAGAAACCGCAACGACAGAGCGGCCGACATTCCGTCCCTTCCCCTTTCCTCTCGGGGAATACGCGGTGCGACGGCTCTCTCTGCCTGATTCGGTTCTGTTTCGGACGTCTCCGGTTCTTTTTCCGTACATCATGGCGGTTTCATCGCTGCAGCAGGCCGTTTCGGTCAATCCCGACGGACAGGACCTCTACCTCGCGATCGTTCGCTACCGCCGGAAGTCCGGGGCAAGACAGGACCCCGGAGTGTTGTCAGGGTATCTTTCCCCCGAGGAGGAAGGATTATACTCGCTTTTGCTCGCTCATGCGCTATACAGGACCGGTTCCGGCGGACAGGCGGGCGACGTGCTGAAGGATGCGCGGAGGTTCATGCCGAACGATCCGGAATGCAGGCGGGTTGTCCGTTTGCTGTCAGGAATCTGAAAAAATCGTTTCTCTTTTCAAGAACTTGTGAATCGGGTATACTGGTCGCCGGTGTTGTCCGGTGGCCGCAATAATGCCGGGATCTCTATTCGTGCATGGGCGGTGATCAGGAAATGGAAGGAACACGAGCGGAAGAATGGGTACGGTCATATTTCCAGCGATTCTCTCTTTATGATGAATTCACGCAGAGAATCCGGAACCTGGTTGAGGATCTCGTTCAATCGGAGAAAATTCTGTCCTACACCATCGAGGGACGGACAAAGACTCCGGGGGAGTTGACCCGTTATTTGTCGATGTCTCCCGGCGATGCTCCCGCGTCGCTTGACGAGATTCCCGCTTTGGCAACCGTCCGTATTCTTCTTCATTTTCCTGAGGACGTCGTCAAGGTCGAACAGATCCTTCAAAAAGAATTTCTCGTCGATCTTGCCCGCTCCACGCCCTCTTCGAAGCTCGAGGATCCGGACAGATTCGGGTATCCGGCGATACAGTACGTCCTCAGTCTCGATTCCACGCGCAGCGCGCTTAAGGAATGGGAAAAGTATCGCGGTCTCAAGGTGACGGTTCAGGTACGGACGGTGATACAGGAGGCGTGGGCCGTTGTTTCTCCGCAATTCGCGGTTCCCATGGATACGGCTTCGCGGAACAGGATCCGGAGAAAGCTCTCGCGGATCAGCGCGCTTCTGGAAGAGGCGGACGAAGGATTTCTCGAAATACGGGGCGCGGCCCGAACGGATTCCATTCCGGTCGCTGCGCCGGTCGAGCAGCAGGAGCCGGTTCGCGGGGAACGAAACATGACCCTTTCGGACCTCAAAGCCTTCTTCGACGAACATCCCGAAACAGCCGATCTCTGGTCCCGAAACGCCGTTCAGGCGGGCTTCCAGGTCTTTCTTTCCTCGCCCGAGTATCTCGAGGAAAGTTTGAACTATCTCTTCGACGTCCTGCGTGCTGCGGACATTTCGACGCTCGAAGCCTTCAAAGCGTTCGTAGCGGATGTCGGGCAGGACGAAAAGGGCCTTCGTCAACTGCAATCGATATGCAAGGCGTTCGAAAAGGAAATCCCCTCCTGGAAGGTCGACGGCTATTCCGCGCTGTTCCTGCTGGTGCTGAACCTTCGCTGGGATATCCTGCAGAGCAAGGACCTTGTCGCACTGAACGTCAAGAAGGGCTCGGACAGAATAAAGGGGCAATAAAGAAAGTCTCCCGTTCTTTATTGATGGAGAGAACGCAGTCAAAAGGGGGAGCCGCGGCTCTCCCTTTTTGGTTGTTCACGGAGTGTTCCGTTCCCGCTCGTTTTTTGAGTGCGGGACGATGAGGGATGAAGAGAAGGGGGCGACTCTCCTGTGGAAAACGTGTTGTGGATTTTTCTCGGATATCTGTTCGGATCGTTCCCTACGGGATATCTTCTTGTACGATTGCTGAAGGGAATCGACATACGGACGGTCGGATCGGGCAATATCGGAGCGACGAACGTCGGCCGATGCGTCGGGCGTTTCTGGGCCGTGGCCGTGAGCGTCGCGGACATGCTCAAGGGCGGACTTGCCGTACTGCTGGTGCGGGAACTCGCGTCTTCCGGCGCCGACATCTCCTGGCTTCTTGCAGGCGTGGGCGTCGCAAGCGTTCTCGGACATAACTTCCCGGTCTGGCTTGGATTCCGCGGCGGGAAGGGCGTTTCGACGACGTACGGAATGCTCTTTTTCCTCGCTCCTCCCGTTTCCTGCTATGCCGTTCTCGCCGGCGGCGCGGTCTGGTTCCTCCTCCTCGGAATCTGGCGGTACGTCTCGCTGGCGTCGATGCTTTCCCTCTGGGTTGTCGCGCTCGCTCTTCTTGCGATGCACGCCGGACCGGCTCCGCTCGCGGCGACGGTGTTCCTTGCACTGATGGTCCTCCTGCGCCACAGGGAGAATGTGAAGCGTCTTCTGGCGGGAAAGGAACCCCGCGTCGGGCGGCCGAAAACGACTGTGGATTGACTATATCTGACCAATGCTCTACAATTGCCGTATCATCGAATGCAGGGGGTTCACACATGCCAAGCCTTACCCGAGTGATCGAAAACTACATCAACAACCTGTTTGCGGACGAAGACGAAAGCATGGTCTCTCTTCGTCGCAAGGAACTCGCCGAGATTTTCGGCTGCGTTCCGAGTCAGATCAATTACGTCCTTCGAAGCAGGTTCACGCCTGAACGGGGATACATCGTCGAGAGCCAGCGGGGCGGGCACGGGTATATCCGGATCGTCAAGATATGCTACGACATCCCCGAGGATCGAATCGGGCATATCGAGGATATCGTCGGGGACTCCCTGACGGAACAGGATGCAAAGCGGCTTCTTGCCTCGCTCCAGGAACGGGGCATGATCGATGCGAAGGAACGCCTGATCATCGAGGTTGCGCTTCGATATCTGGACGATGTGGGAACGTCGGAATTCGACGTGTCTCCCTACAAGAGGAATGCTTTGCAGGCGGAACTCTTGAAGCGCATGCTCAGAAGCCTGGCGCTCGCGTGAACGCTCCGCGGGGTGACTCTTGACGAAGAAAGGAAACGAGAATGTGGCAATTTTTCACTGAACGCGGAAAAAAGGTTGTGCAGCTGGCGCATCGTGAAGCCCTTCGGCTTGGTCACGATGTCATAGGGACGGAGCATCTCCTGCTCGGAATCCTCGCGGAGGGCGAAGGTGTTGCGTTCCAGTCGCTCGAAACGCTGGGCGTGGACACGAAATCGCTCTGGAAGCGCATTGAGGAGACGACGGGTCGGAACAATCCCATCCTGAAGCCCGTCGATCTTCCGTTGAGCCCGCGGGCCAAACGCGTGCTGGATCTGTCGATCCGCGAAGCACGGGGCATGGGCGTCAACTATGTGGGAACGGAACACATCCTTCTCGGAATTCTGTCCGAGGCGGAAGGCGTCGCCGCCCAGGCGCTCGTCTCTCTGGGCGTTGACTACGCGTCGGTGCAGCGCGAGATCGGGCGGATGCTCTCGGGAGTGGACAATACGGCCGAGCGCGAGGCCGAAGCGACCGGCGAGCAGGCGCGGAAGAAAGCCAAAACGAAGACGCCGACTCTCGATCAGCTCGGAATCGACATAACCGAAAAGGCGCAGCAGGATGAACTCGACCCGGTCATCGGGCGCGAAAAGGAAATCCGGCGGGTGGTCCAGATTCTCTGCCGCCGGACGAAGAACAACCCCGTCCTGATCGGAGATCCGGGCGTCGGCAAGACGGCTATCGTCGAGGGGCTCGCGCAGCGCATCGCCTCCGGTTCGATCCCGGAGATTCTGCGCGGCAAACGCGTCTTTCAGCTGAACATGGGCAACCTTGTGGCCGGAACGAAATACCGGGGCGAGTTTGAAGAGCGCATGCGCAAGGTGGTCAAGGAGCTTCGCGAGTGCAAGGATGTCATTCTGTTCATCGACGAGATCCATACCATCGTCGGCGCGGGCGGGGCGGAGGGTGCGGTCGACGCCGCAAACATCCTGAAACCGAGCCTCTCGCGGGGAGAGTTCCAGGTGATCGGCGCGACGACCGTCGAAGAATACCGGAAGCATATCGAGAAGGACGCGGCGTTGGAACGCCGTTTCCAGCCGGTTACCGTGGACGAACCTTCGGTAAGCGACTCGATCGGCATTCTCCGGGGACTCCGCGACCGGTACGAGTCGCACCACCGCGCCGTCATCTCCGACGACGCGATAGAATCCGCGGCGCGGCTTTCCTCGCGCTACATAACGGAACGCTCCCTCCCCGACAAGGGAATCGACCTCATCGACGAGGCCGGCGCCCGGGCGCGGCTTCGCACGATGGAGGCCCCCGAGGACCTTAAGGGGCTCGAAAGGCGTCTCGAAGAGATCCGCCGCGAAAAGGAAGCCGCGGTGGATTCGCAGGAATTCGAGAAGGCCGCGCAGCTTCGCGACGAAGAGAGGCGTCTTTCGGACGAGCTCGAGGAAAGTCGCCGGGCATGGCATTCCAAGAGAAACGAAGAGCGTCCCGTGGTGACGGAACAGGATATCGCCACCATCGTCTCGGAGTGGACCGGAATTCCGGTGGCGCAGATCTCCGAGGAGGAGTCGAAGCGCCTCCTCCGGATGGAAGAGGAAATCGAAAAACGTCTGATCGGACAGAGCGACGCGGTTCAGTCCGTAGCCCGGGCGGTTCGCCGCGCCCGCAGCGGCCTCAAGGATCCGAAGCGGCCGATCGGGAGTTTCCTGTTCCTCGGTCCGACCGGCGTGGGAAAGACGGAACTTGCGCGTTCGCTTGCGAACTTCCTGTTCGGAAGCGAACAGTCCATGATACGCCTCGATATGAGCGAATTCATGGAGCGCCACGAAGTCTCGAAGCTCATCGGAGCGCCCCCGGGATACGTGGGGTATGAAGAGGGGGGCAAACTCACCGAGGCGATCCGCAGGAAACCCTATTCGGTTGTTCTTTTCGATGAAATAGAAAAGGCGCACCCCGATGTATTCAACATTCTTCTGCAAATCATGGAAGACGGACGTCTTTCGGACGGACAGGGACACAGCGTGGATTTCCGCAACGCCGTCATCATCATGACGAGCAACGTCGGCGCCAGGGATTTCGCGAAGGGCGCCTCTCTGGGGTTCTCTGCGGGGGACGTCTCCGATCCGTATGACTGGAACAGATTGAAAAACACGATCATGGACGAAGTGAACCGGACATTCAGACCGGAGTTCCTCAACCGCGTGGATGAAACCGTGGTCTTTCGCCCGCTTGGAA
>CALMZW010000371.1 GCA_937870605.1 uncultured Synergistaceae bacterium | reverse complement strand
GTCAGTCCGAGTACATTCATCGCTTCGATGAGGGCCTTCTGGTCCGGATCGAGCGGCGGCGGGTCGACGGGCGGCGAATAGGGCGTCGGGGTCGACGTCGCTGTCGGCGCCGGAGTCGATGTCGGAGTGGGGATTGGCGTCGGCGTCGATGTGATCGTCGGCGCGGGAATTGTCGTCGGCTTGGGGGTCGGCGCCGCGGTCGGTTTTGGCGTTGGACTCGGGGACGCGCCCCAGGGGACTTCCGTTCCGGTCGAGGAGTATTGATAGATCTTTCCGTCTGTCGTCCCCGCGACGAGAAGGCGGTTGCTTGTAGACTGGTAGGCGATGTCGCCGCGCGCCCCCGGCAATGTGACGAATGTCGTCAGCGTTTGGCCTTGGCCGTAGGTTCGCTTTTGAATCGTGTTGTTGACGGCATTGTTGACGTAGGCGTTCGTGTTCGGGTCGAATGTGATGCTTCGATAGTTGCTTCCGTCTGACGGAAAGACAGCGTCCTTCTGCCAGGTTGTTGATGCTGCGGAGTTCAAATCATCCCAGTAGACCCCGTCGGTGTATGCCGCGTAGAGATAATAGTACTTGGTCATATCGGACGTGATCGTCTTGACGGACGCGTCACGGAATTTGTCGGGCGACGCCGGCGAAGCGTTGGAGTATTTATCCCATGATATCGCGCCGATCATCTTTTTCCACACGACTCCGTCAGCGTCGACGACGAAGAAGCGACGATATACCCCCGATCCGTTGAAGCTCATGGATCTCGGCGGTTGGGCGAATCCCTGTCCCGCCGTCGGGAGATCGATTTTCGTCCCGGCGGAATCGCCCGTATCCGCGTAGTATGGATGGATGCCGTCATCCTGCAGCAGGTAGAGCGAGTTCGTCTCCCCGTCCATGGATTGTCCGCGCACGCGTCCTTCGAAGGCGCCTCCCCGCGACGCGTTCCCCGACAGTCCGGCTCCGCCCGCTCCGGTGTCGCACGAGTCGGGGCTCGCGCAGTGGAAGTCCGGGTCGCGTGTTCCGTCGCCGAAGTAGTGAACGATCTCCCATCCGCCGCAGCTCAGCGGCATGTGCGCCACATAGAAGCTGTCGCCGCTGCCCGGGATGATGTGGTCGGGACTGACGAGCCCCGAGGGGCCGAGCGCGACGGCGGGCGGCGCAAATGCGATCATGGCGACGGCGAACAGAAGAACGCACGCCGCTCTCCCCGGCAGGCCGTTCCGCCGTCGTCTTCCTCCGGATTTCCCACATACGCCGTTCTCGCTCAGAATCGGTTTCACACTCTCTCTCCTCCTCGCCTGTGCGAAAAGTCGGTCCATCCATTTGGGAAAATTCCTAAAAAGACATTTTGTATAACTATATTCGAGAGACAGGGGGAAAGGCAAGGGGGGCCGTGCGCCGGATTTATGAATATTCCGGGAAGGGAATGCACGTATCGGCGTCAGAAACGAAAGGCCCGGCGAAGGATCGTTCCCTCCGCCGGGCCTTTCGTTCCGGAGATTTTGCCGACTTACTTCTTTACGACGTTTTTGATGAAGAGCAGTTCGAGCGGGGATTCGATGAGCCCTTCGATGTTCGCCCTGCGGCCGTTGACGTTGTCCAGAACGTAGAGCGTGATCCACGCGGCCTCGCCGACGATGATCTCCTGGGCCTTCGTGTAGGCCTCGATGCGCTTTGCGGGGTCGTTCTCGACCATCCCGATGTCGATGAACTTGTCCGCTTCGGCGTTCGAGTAGAAGGAGCGGTTGTTGCCGCCCGGAACCCACTGATTCGTGTGGAACATCGGACGCAGCACCCAGTCGGCGTCTCCCGTGGAGGGCGACCAGCCCATCAGCAGCATCTGGGATTTGTTCTCGTCCGGCTTTCTCGCGCTCTCCGAGAGGAACGCCGCCCAGTCCATCGTCGAGAGCTTCACGTCCGCGCCGACGGCCTTGAGGTACGCCTGGATGGCCTCTGCGACCTTATAGTCCATCGGATAGCGGCCGCTCGGCGACCAGAAGGTGACTTCAAGCTTCTTGCCGTCTTTGTCGAGGATCTTGTCGCCGTCGGAGTCCTTCCATCCGGATTCGGCGAGCAGCGCCTTCGCCCTGGCCGGGTCGTACGCGTACCCCTTGACGGGCGCGTAGCCGTTGACGGCGAACGCCATCGGGGAGTCGATCGGGCGGGCGAAGCCCTTCATGATGCTCTTGCAGATCGCGTCCCGGTCCACGGCGTAATTGAACGCCCGGCGGACGTTCGGGTCCTTCAGGATGGGGTGCAGGGCGTTGATGGCCACGTACATGACGCGCATGCCCGGCTGGATCGTCAGTTTGATGTTCGTGTCGCTCTTGAGGCGCTCGACCTCGAACGTGGCGATCCGTTCGGCGATGTCCAGCTCGCCGGTTTCGAGCTGCATGGTCCGGGCGTTGTCGTCGGGGATGGTCATGAAGACGGCCGTGTCGACCTTCGGCTTGCCCTCGCGGTATTTGTCGAAGGCCATCAGCGTGATGTTGTCGCCCTTCTGCCAGCTCACGAACTTGAACGGGCCGGTTCCCGAGGGGTTTTTCTTGATCTCGGCCTTCGCGTCGATCAGCGTCGGGTCGATGACGAGTCCGGCCGTGTGGCACATCGTGTGGATGAACGGGCCGAACGACTGGCTCAGGACGAACTGCACGGTCTGGGGATCGACGACCTTGACTTCGGAGAGGATGGGCTTGAAGAGCGAGGTCCGCTTGTAGTTGCCGCCGATGAGCCGGTCGAAGTTCTTCTTGACGGCCGCGGCGTCGAACGGAGCGCCGCTGTGGAAGACAACGCCCTTCTTGAGATGGAAGGTCCACGTTTTTCCGTCCGGGGTGACCTCCCACGTGTCCGCGAGGCGCGGCGCGACGACGAGCTTGTCGTCCTTCACGTCGAAGCCGACGAGTCCCTCGTAGATGTTGTGGCAGACCTCTTCGGACGGGTTGTCCGTGATATTCTGGGGATCCAGTTCGACCGGCTCGGCTCCCTGGCCGATCTTGAGAACGGTTCCCGCGGCGAACGCCGGAAGCGCGGCGAAGACAAGAACGAACGCACAAAGCATCACAATCCGGAAACGGGATTTCATTGGGTTGCTCAACCTCCTTCAGGATAGGGGTTCGTTGTCCTGCTTTCCTCGATCTCGCCGATGCGATGACAGGCCGCGAAATGCCCCGGCTCCACCTCCCTCCACTGGGGTTCTTCCTTCGTGCATCGGTCCTCCGAATATCGGCATCGCGTATGGAAACGGCACCCCGGCGGCGGGGTGAGCGGACTCGGGATGTCTCCCGCGATGATCTTTTTCTCCATGCGCTCATCGGTGACGAAGGGCTTCGGGACGCTCGAAAGCAGCGCCTGCGTGTAGGGGTGCAGGGGACGGGCGAAGATCGCTTCCTTGCGCGCCGTTTCCACGAGCCGGCCGAGATACATGACGGCCGCCCTGGTGCTCGCGTGCCGGATGACGGCCAGATTGTGCGAGATGAAGAGATACGCGAGGCCGCGCGCGGCCTGGATGTCCTGCAGCAGGTTCAGGATCTGCGCCTGGACGGAGACGTCGAGCGCCGACGTCGGCTCGTCGAGGACGACGAGTTCCGGATCGGACGCGAGCGCGCGGGCGATGGCGATGCGCTGCCGCTGGCCGCCCGAAAACTCGTGGGGATAGCGCGTCATCTGGTCCTCCCGGAGGCCGACCTCCCGCATGAGCGCGCCGACACGCGCCCCGATGTCGCGGCCGTGCGCGAGTCCGTGGATTTCGAGCACCCGGCCGATGATGTCGCGGATGATCATTCGCGGATTCAGCGACGCGAAGGGGTTCTGGAAGACGATCTGGGCCTTCCGGCGGAAGATCCGCGCGTCGTCGCCCGTGTAGTCCTCTATCGGGCGGTCGAGAAAGCGGATTGTTCCGGATGTCTTTTCGAGCAGTCCGAGGCAGAGCATTCCGACCGTGGACTTGCCGCTGCCCGATTCGCCGACGAGCCCGAGGGTCTCCCCGCGTTCGATGGAGAGCGTCACGCCGTCCACGGCGCGGAGGAGGGCCTTCCGCCCGCCGAAGAGGCCTCCGGTCCGGACGGGGTAGAGTTTGACGAGATTCTCAGCGTCCAGTACGGGCATGGCAGGCCGCCTCGTGTCCGGGTCGGATTTCGGCAAGCGCGGGGCGTTTCTCCGCGCAGACGGGAAGCGCTTCGGCGCAGCGTTCGCGGAACTTGCACCCCTGCGGAAGGTTCATGAGGTTCGGCAGCGTTCCGGGGATGACCGCGAGCCGCCCCTGGTCCCTGTCGAGACGCGGAATCGCGCCGAGAAGCCCTCTCGTGTACGGGTGCTGCGGATCGTCGAACAGGTCGCGCACGCGCGCGGTTTCGGCGATGCTTCCGGCGTACATCACGGTGACGCGGTCGGCCATCGAGGCGATGACGCCGAGGTCGTGCGAGATCAGCAGGACGCTGCTCCCCTCCTCGCGCTGCAACCGCCGGATCAGCGTGAGGATCTGCGCCTGGATCGAGACGTCGAGCGCGGTGGTCGGTTCGTCCGCGATCAGGAGCTTCGGCCCGCACGACAGGGCCATCGCGATCATCACGCGCTGCTTCATCCCGCCGGACATCATGTGCGGATACCGGTTCACGGACGTCTCGGGATCGGCGATGTTGACCTTGCGGAAGAGATCGAGCACCCGGGCGCGAAGCGGTTCGCGCGCGATCGACGGCTCGTGCGTGACGATCGCCTCGCCGACCTGGAAGCCGGTCGTGAAGACGGGGTTCAGGCTGCTCATGGGATCCTGGAAGATCATCGCCATGTCGCGTCCGCGCATCAGCCGGACCTCTTCATCGGACATCGACAGGATATCCCGGCCGTCGAAGAGGATCTCTCCCGACACGATGCGTCCGGGCGGCGTCGGGATCAGGCGCATGACGCACGACGCGGTGACGGACTTGCCGCACCCCGTCTCGCCGACGAGGCCGAGGATTTCGCCGGGCGCGATCGAAAAGCTGATGTCTTCGAGCGCCCTGACGACGCCCGCCTCGGTGTGGAAGTGAACGGTCAGGTTGGAAACCGACAGAAGCGGCGGGGTCATGGCGCTACTCCTTCAGGCGCGGGTTCAGCGCGTCCTGCAACCCGTCGCCGAAAAAGTTGAAGCCGAGCACCACGAGCATGATCGAGAGGCCCGGAAAAACCGCTACCATCGGGGCGCTCCGGAGGTACATCCGCGCGTTGCTGAGCATCGTGCCCCACTCGGGCTCGGGCGGCTGTACGCCGAGGCCGAGAAAGCCCAGTCCCGCCGCCGTGAGCAGGACCGTGGCCATTCGCAGCGTCGTCTGGATGATGATCGGGGAGATCGCGTTGGGCAGCACGTAGCGCAGGATGATCGACGACTGGTTCTCTCCGATGGCGCGCGCCGCGGTGACGTAGTCGTTCTGCCTGACGGAGATGACCGAGCCGCGCGTGATCCGGGCGAACTGCGGGATCGAATAGACCCCGATCGCGATGATGAGGTTCCGCAGGTCCGGCCCGAGCATCGCGACGATGGCGAGCGCGAGCAGGATCCCCGGAAACGCGAGAAGGACATCCATCACGCGCATGATCGCTTCGTCGAGCCGGCCGCCGAAGTATCCGCCGAGCGCGCCGAGAAAGACTCCGATGACGAGCGCGATGCAGACGGAAAAAAACTGGATGATCAGCGACGTCCGCGCGCCGAAGATGATTCGCGACAGGATGTCGCGTCCGAACTCGTCGCAGCCCATCGGATTCCCGGCCGATATCGGGGCGAAACTTCTGGAGAGGTCCTGCGCCGTCGGGTCGAAGGGCGCGATGTGCGGCGCGAACGCGGCGATGAAGAGGTAGCCCAGGATGATGGCGAGTCCCGCGACGGCGATCGGATTGCGCAGGATGCGGCGGGCGACGAGCGAGCCTTGCGACCGGTCAGCCATTGTATCGGATCCTCGGGTCGAGGACGGCGTAGAGAATGTCCACGGCCAGGTTGACGAAGACGAAGAGCAGGGCGATGATCACGAGCGCAGCCTGGACGACGGGCAGGTCGCGCGCCAGGATCGACGTGACGAGCAGCCGCCCGATCCCCGGCCAGGTGAAGACCGTCTCCGTCAGCACCGCTCCCGCGAGAAGCTGCCCGAACTGGAGTCCGACGACCGTAACCGTGGGGATGAGCGCGTTGCGGAGCGCGTGCCGGTTGACGACGAGCCGTCTCGTGAGCCCCTTGGCCGCAGCGGTCGTGATGTAGTCCTGCCGCAGGACGTCCAGCATGCTCGAACGCGTCATGCGGGCGATGATTCCCGTCGAGGCCGTGCCGAGAACGACGGCCGGGAGGATGATGTGCCGGAACGTGCCCATCCCGCCCGACGGGAGCCACATGAGCTTGACCGAGAAGAGCAGCATCAGCAGCAGCCCCCACCAGAACACCGGCATCGAGATGCCGAAGAGCGAGAGGATCGTGGCCGCGTAGTCGATCCAGGATTTCCGGTGCGTGGCCGAGAGGACGCCCGCCGTGACGCCGAGGACGACCGCGACGACGATGCTCGCGCAGGCGAGGATCAGCGTGTTTTTCAGCTTGGGGAGGATGATTTCCATCGCGGGGGATTCGAACCGGAGCGACATGAGCTCGCCCGTGACGAGCCCCTTCACGAACATCGCGTATTGCACGGGAAGCGGACGGTCGAGGCCGAACTTGTGACGCAGCATGTCGACATCTTCCTGCGACGCCTCCACTCCGGCCATCAGCCGCGCCGGGTCGCCCGGCGCCAGGTGCAGAATCAGGAAGGCCGTGAGAGAAACTCCCACAAGGACGGGAATCAGCATCGCGAATCGTCGAAGAATGAATCGGCCCACGGCATCGCTCCCTTTCCAATACGGCCGGAAAATGGATACACTTGCGGATGCAGGACTACAGAGTCATTATAGGGCATGAATGATCATTCGTTCAAGCGATGTTTTTTTTGCATCGTTTCCTGCCGATGGAAGCCGGTTTGCCGGTTCGAAAAAGCGCGGCATCGTTCCTCCGCGGCGGAAGACGAAAAAAGTTCGTCCGGACGGCATCGGACGAACTTGACGGCGGATCGGTCGTTCGCGAATCGGCGGCCCGGAATCAGCGCTTGCCGGGGTCGAAGTGGAGCAGGTCCTTGAAGATCCCTTCGGGGCGGATGACGAATGTCGCTTGCGGCAGGACGTTCCTCCAGATCTCCATGGACCTGAGGAACTGGTACAGCTCTCCGCCCGTGCCGATCGTCGCCTCGGCTATCAGCCGCTGCGCCTCCTTGTCGCCGATGCCGCGGATTTCCTCGCTCTTGCGGAGCGCTTCGGAAACGCGGTGCGTCCGCTCGCGGTCGGCCTTCGACATGATTTCCTCCCGCAGCGCCTTGCCTTCGGAACGCAACTGCGTGGCGATCCGCCTGCGTTCGGTGCTCATCGACTCGTACACGGACTGTTCGTTCTGCTTGGGCAGCGAGACGCGCTTGAAGGCCACGTCCTCGACGATGAGCCCGTAGTCCTTCGTCTGTTCGCGCGCGATGGCGATGATTCGCCGCAGGACTTCCTCGCGTTTGATCGAAAGCAGTTCCTCCATAGTGTTGCTGCTCGCAATGAGCTTGACCGTTCCGTCGATCACGTCGGAAAGACCTCGTTGCGTCGCGTCCATCGTGCGGAATCGGCTGTAGTACACCTTCGGGTCCGAGATGCGGAAGAGCGCGACGGAGTCCAGGACAAGGTTCTTCTTGTCCTTCGTCACCGTATCCACGGGGTCGGAGTCGTACTGAAGGATATAGGCCGGGTACGTCACGAGAACGTCGGAAAACGGAACCTTCATGTGCAGGCCGGGGCCGAGCTTTGCGACGACCTCCCCCCAGCGCACGAGAATGCCCTGCTCGTCGGCGTCGACGACGCACAGGGCCTGCGCGCCGAAGAGAACCACGAGGAGTCCGAAAAGCGCCAAAAGAAGCATCGTTCGAGTCCGTCTCATCTTCGTTTCCCCCTCTCCCGTTACTGGGCCTTCTGCTGCCGGGGCTGCTGATTTTGCTGGGGCGCAACCTGCGGCGCTTGGCGCCGGGCGTCCGGCAGCGGAAGGTTCTCCTGATCCCCGAGCGAGAGGAAGTTCACCACATTGTCCTCGACGAACACGATCTTCGCCTTCGCCCAGCCCTCGCGGAGGTTTTCCATGTAGATGTTCAGCCGCACGAGTTCCGGGTTGGCGAGGTACGCCTCCTTCAGGCTCGTCAGGCGCGCGGCCTCGCCCCTCGCGGCGGCCACGCGGCGGTCGCGGTAGGCCTCCGCGTCGTTGAGGATCCGCGACACTTCGCCGACGGCCTTCGGCACAACGTCGTTGTAGTATTCCTCGGCGCGCAGGACGTCCCGGTCCTTCTCGGCCTTCGCGGTGGTGACGTCGTTGAGCGCGTCGATCACGGCCTGCGGCGGGAGAACGTCCTGCAAGGTCACGGCTGTAACGGCGAGGCCGGATTGGATCGCGTCGTAGCGCGTCTGGATGGTCTTTTTCGCGTCGCGCTGGATCGCTTCGCGCTCGACGGTCAGAACGTCGTCAAGCTCGCGCGAGGCGACGACCTCTCGCATGGACGATTCCGCCCAGTTCCGGACGATGCTTGACGCATCCCGGTTTCGCATCAGATTCATGAAGTATTTCAGCGGGTCCGCGATGCGGAACTGGAGCGCCCACTCCACGCGGACGATCTTGTTGTCCCGCGTCAGCATGGCCTGTTCGATCGGAACGTCCTCGTACTGCGCGGGAGGGCCCTCGCGGACGGTGCGGAAACCGAATTCCTGCCGCAGGATCTTTCCCGTCCGGATGGGGTAGAGGGAGTCCAGGAAGGGCAACTTCATTTGAAAGCCCGGCCCCTTGACGCCGACGGGCGTTCCGAGCCGGATGAGGACCGCCTCGGACCCTTCCGGAACCGTATAGAACACGCCGGTGAACGCCATCAGCAGCACCAGGATTCCTCCGCAGGCGACGAGAAGCTTGCCGAAGGGGAACCCCGAAAAACGTCCGCGGACTTTCGAGAGAAAGGTAAAGCCCGAGTCGCCGTCGTCCTGCGGCGTTCCCCTGCGTTGCAGGCGATACCGGATCAGCGCGACGGCGATATAGACGATCAGCGCGCACAGAGACAAAAAGAAAATGGCGAACAAGAGATCATCCCCCTTCGGGATTCGTTCAAAGAATCGTTCCCCCCGGACGAAAGCGCATGCTGCCGGCTTTCGGTCCGGCGAAGTTTCACGAGAGCGCCATATATTTATACAGCATCGCGGGCGATCCCGCCGGAGAAAGATCGGTTCCGCTCCGTTCCCGTCAGCCGGAACGGACAGGAAGAGGCCCCGTCCCGGGCTTCCGGCGAGGACGGGGCCTCTTCCCTGTGAGGGGGCTTACACCACTGGAGGCGCTATTTTCGGATCAGGAGCAGCGGAACGAACAGCAGCAGCGCGAGCGGGGCGCCTTCGGCCGTGGCCGCGGAGCACCCGCCGCCGCTTCCCTTGTCGCCGGGCGTCGGGGTGACGGATGCGATTTTCGTAAACGCCTTGATGCAGACGTTCCCCGTCGGGTCTTCCGCCGTGAAATCCGTCCAGGCGGAACCGTCCGTGCCGATGAAGCTCTCGCCGGGGTTCGCGGTCGCCTTCTCGCTGTACCCCTCGACGAAACATTCGATCGGGATGGGGTAGTCGAAGCCGGGCGTGGTCAGGCGCACGACGACGGAAAACCGCTCGCCGTTCGTGAGCGGGACCGCCGCGGGCAGGGCGACCGTGTGGTATCCCGGAGTCGCGATTGATCCCGTCACGGGCGCGGTCGCGAGCGTCCCCGAAACGGGGTCGCCCGAAGCGACGCCGGTATAGATGCGAACCTCGTACGTCGAATTCGGGCTTCCCGTATAGAAGCTCACCGCCGTGAGGTTCTCGCGTGCGCCCGCCTTTCGGGCGGAGCCGTTCCCGGCGACGAAGACGTTGGCGAACCACCCCTCGGGGCCGTCTCCTCCCCAGGACCGCGTCCAGCCCAGCGGATCGTGATAGTAGACGGAGTCGTCGCTCGTCACTGGCCCAACGACGAAAGCGACCCCCTCCATGCGCGACGTGTCGCTGTAGGACAGATGGAAGAAGCCGTTCTCTCCCCAATCCGGGCCCCAGCTGTTCTTGACGATCCACGCGCCGTCCGCCGGAGCGTCCGGGCTGAAGAGCGTTCGGTCGAACGCGTCGTCCCATCCGACGAGGAGCACGCCGTGGTTCGGCGCGTGATCGCCGTTGAAGTGATACGCGCGAGTCTCGGGGGCGTAATAGGCGTCCGCGTAATAGAACGAGAACGCGAGCCCGCCGTATTCCATGAGGGCGCTCTTGACATCCGCGTCTCCGGTCCGGAACGGCGTCCCGAGGAGATAATGGACATCGGTCAGGTGCTTCCGGGTCGGATAGTCCGACCAATGGCCCGTCGGGCGCTTGTCGGAGTAGGGACAATCGGCCGTGTCGACGGGGCCGGTCCGGCGGGAGAGCAGCGCGGCGGCCTCCCAGAAGCTGCCGTCCTGGTCGAGAACCGGATCGCGGAGCGGATCGACGGGCTTCGTCGTGAACGAATCGCCGCCCGTGAAGGTGAACCAGGCGAGATGCATCTCCGAGAAATCCGGCGACTCCGCGCCGTGCGCGCCCGAGCCGCGCAGGAGGACGGACTCGACGGAGCCGATCGTCGCGAACGCCCAGCACGTGCCGTGGGGTTTCTGGTTCTTCACGTGCGTCACGAATCCGAGCGGCCTGAGGTCGTACGAGGCGGGAAGCGTCCGGGCATCCTGCGCCGTTCCGGCCATGCCCTTCAGATGGGACAGGTCCAGCGGCGAGGGAGCGTACCAGGTCGGGCGGTCCCGT
>CALMZW010000370.1 GCA_937870605.1 uncultured Synergistaceae bacterium | reverse complement strand
AATGACGGAAAGCATCGAAGCAAGAATACCGTGTCGCACCGCGTGTACACCTCCTTGCATGAGTGAATCCGTTCCTGGCGCCCGAGACGCGCGCATCCCCACGCGACGGCTCGAACAGACAGGAGCCGGAGGAAAATCCTCCGGCTCCGAATGTCACACGTCCGACGGGACGACGCTATTTCCCGCCCTTCCGTACGAGCACGATGAGCGGAAGCCCGAGCAGCAGCGCAAGCGGCGCGAAGCCCGCGGCGTTGCATCCGCCGCCGCTGCCTTTGTCGCCGACAGCCTCGGCCGCGCGGACCGAGCAGACCCGGAAGGTCACGACGCCGGCCGTCGGGTTCAGATCGTACGACCCGCCGTCCGTCACGATGTTCCGCCAGGTCATGAGGCCCTCGCCGGGAACATAGAAGTCGGGCGGCGTCACGCCGTCCGGGAGGCTCTGCCCCGCCTTGATCTCGAACTGCACGCCGCGCCCGGGGTTCTCGTACCCCGTCCCGTCGGCCTTGCTGAAGAGCGAATAGTACCGCACGCTCTCCGGCCACGACGCCGTGTATTCCACGACGAGATCCTCGCTCTCGATCGCGACGTCCTCGAACGTGTTCGCGTAGTAGAGCGACGCCCCCATTCCGCTTGTCCCGGCCGTCTTCGATCCGGGGGTGCGTCCGAGGTCTTCCGTGAACATCTCTTCGATGGACGCGAACAGATCGCTGCCGGTGTCCGCCAGTTCGCGCTTCACTTCCGCGACGTCCTCGTCGCCGGCGATCGACCGCGGTTCGGGCTCCGTCTCTCCGGAATACCCCGCGAACGCCGTCGCCGAATGGTTCGGCGTGCTTCCGATCACGCAGTACTTGTCGGCCGAATAGGCGCCCCACATCTGGTCGGGCGTGTTGTTCTTCACGGTGACGCCGAAGAGCTTCGTCCCGACGCAGACGTACATTCCGCCGCCGGATTTCCTCGCCGTGTTTCCCGTGACCGTCGAGGAGTACATGTTCATCGTTCCGCGGTTCTGGACGCCGCCGCCGTAGTCGGCGGTGTTCCCCGTTATCGTGCATTTCTTGATGGTCGCCGTCCCCCACGTGGAGATCCCGCCGCCGTCATGGGTCATGAATTTAGACGTATTACCCGACACGGTGCAGTTTTCCATCGTGAGGGTATGGTTGTTGCCGACGCCGCCGCCGGCGTACATGCAGTCGTTGTTTTCGATCGTGCAGTCCTTCATCGTCAGCGTCCCCTCGTTCCAGACGCCTCCCCCCGACCCCGACGACGAGCTGTTCCTCACGGTGCATCCGTTCATCGTCAGCGTCCCGGCGTTCGTGACGCCGCCGCCGTAGGATGCGCCCTTTCCGCTCGCGATCGTCAGCTTCGACATGCCGATGCTCGTTCCCGAAGGAATGCTGAAGACGCAGCCCGATCCCGTCTGCGTGATCGTCGCGGGGCCCGCCAGAACAAGGCCTTTATTGAGCGTCAGCGTCGATGTCAGGTTCACGGTCGTTCCGGCGCCCGAAAAGGCGATGACATCCGCCATCGCCGCGTTCTTCACCCAGTAGCGCAATGTTCCCTCGGTCGTCTCCGAATCCTCCGACTTCGTGACGGTTCGCACCGTCATCGCGTCGGCCGGAATTGCTCCGGCGCCAAGAAAAAGCCCGCAGGCGACCCCTACTCCGACAAGAAAACGCACGCGCCTGTTCCATCCGATACAACGCATCATGAAACCCACCCTCCCCGTTTCCGTTTGAGAAGCGCCTGATACGGGCGCTTTTTCTTCCGCTCGTTCGTGCATATTCAAATCGTTCGTTCGCTACCGATGATGCACCCTGACACAGTGGCAGAGTCAAGAGAAAATCGTGATTCTTTTCGGGATTCCCGAAAATGGAACGCTCCCGCGGGCGGCTTCTGAGGATTCGTTCGCGGCTCCGCCCATGTTGTCGCGTCCTGCTCCGTTACCTCCGGATGGAGCCTTTCGGGCGAACGAAGGCGCACAACGGCAGGGCGAACAGGAGAGCCGTCGGCGCAAAGCCCGCTCCCGCATTGCATCCGCCGCCGCTGCCTTTGTCTCCGGCCGTCTCCGCCGCGCGCACCGAGCACACGCGGATCGTCACGGCTCCGGCCGTCGGGTTCAGGTCGTACGACCCGTTGTCCGTCACGATGTTCTTCCACGTCATGAGCCCTTCG
>CALMZW010000369.1 GCA_937870605.1 uncultured Synergistaceae bacterium | reverse complement strand
CCGTTGCTCCGTCTTTGAAGCGCGAGCAGAAACGAATTCCCGAGTTCCGTCAAAAGGACAGCAGCGAAAATCAGGAGGCAGCCGACGATCATCCGGAACGTGAAGACCTCCCCGAGAAGGATCGCTCCCGCCAGCGCGCCGAAAAGGGATTCGAGGCTCAGCAGAATAGCCGCATGCGTCGATGACGTATGTTTCTGCGCCGCGTTCTGAATGAGAAAGGCGAATATCGTACAGAAGAGCACCGTGTATGCGATGCTTCCGAGTCCGTTGAATCCGTGGAACCCGGGCCAGGTCTCGAAAAGAGGAGCGCAGAGAAGGCTCAGGGGCACGACGATGAAAATCTGCACGACCGTCAGAATGATGGGGTCATGGTTCGGGGCGTACCGCTCTATTGCGACCAGCTGCGCCGCAAAAAAGAACGCGCACACGAAGGTAAGCGCATCTCCCAGTCCGATGACCAACCCTTCCTGCAACGTCAGAAGCGCCATGCCCGCGATACAGAGCAAGGCCGAAAAGAAGACGAGAAAACCGGGAAAGATGCGCCGAACGGCCCAGGACAGAAACGGAGTCAGAATCACGTAGACGGACGTCAGGAAGGCCTGTTTGCCCGCAGTGGTATAGTTCAGGCCAATTGTTTGCGTCGCAAAGCCGAGGAAGAGAAAGACTCCTATAATGGCGCCTGCACGGAGATCGTCTCGTGTCATTGTGCGGATTCTGTCGCGAAAAACGAACAACAGAACAACCGATGCCGTTCCGAAACGAATCGAAAGAAGCCAGAAAGGCGGGAAGGACGCGAGAGCTTCCTTCATGGCGACAAACCCCAGTCCCCAGAAGAGAGCGACGCTGACAAGAGCGACATCTGCAAGATACATGCCCCTGGAACCGGTGAATTTCAACATTGTTCACTCCAATTCTGTCGATAGATGCGGATGATAGCACGAATGATTGTTCCCGGCACGAACTGTCAGACCTGTTGGAAAATACAAGGCGTTTCATGATGCACTGCGAGATAAAAGATTGTTCCTTACGTAACAAAAGTGTACAGGAAAGAGGCGTGTAGTATAATGTATCCGTTGTGATTTTCTCAATAAGGAGGTGGAATGTGTGTTCGTCTTTTTCGCGTCCTTTCTTATGTATCTTGTTCTGGTTTGGTCCGGCGGCAAGATACCTCCGGTGGAATTTGCAGTGGCTTTTCTCATCGCAACCGTCCTGGCGCTGTCGGCGCGAACGTGGATTCCCTCGTATCGTTTTTCCTTTCTCAAAACACTGAACCCGCTTCGTTGGTTTACGTTCCTCTACTATGTATTCGTCCCGTTCGGCGTCGCTCTCTGCAAAGCGAATATCGACGTCGCGATCCGAGTGATCACCGGAAAAATCCGTCCCGGCATTGTGAAGATAACCCCCGATTTGAAGAGCGATCTGGCCAGGATGATTCTGGCGGATTCGATCACGCTGACGCCCGGTACGCTGACCGTGGATGTCGACGATGAGGGGAACTTCTATGTGCACTGGATTTATGTGCAGGATGAGAACCCCAGTGAAGATGCGATCTACGGATCCTTTGCATCATGGGCAAGGAGGTTGGCGGATTGAGCATAACCATTTTTTCCTGGACTGTCGGGATCTACGCCGTGCTGATCGTTCTCATTTTCGGCCGTCTGATAGCGGGGCCAACGATTCCGGACAGAGCCGTAGCTCTTGATACGATGAACAGCCTTGTCGTTGCGATAATGATCGTTCTCGCCGCGGTCTATGATTCCGTGGTGATGGAAGATATCGCCGTCGTTTATGCCGGGTTGTCCTTCGTCAGCACCATGTTCATCGCCCGTTATATCGAAGGAGGCATGTGACATGGGCATATTGGAAGGGATCGTCGTCCTTGTGTTTCTTCTTGTAGGAATATTCTTCAACTCGCTCGGAGTTCTGTCGCTGTATCGCTTCCCGGACGTCTACACAAGAATGCACGGCGCGACGAAGTGTTCCACGTTCGGCACGCTCTTCACCGGTTTTTCTGTAATCGTCTATTCGCTGTTCCGGTACTTTTCCGTCGGCGAAACGCGTTTTCTCGTGCTTATCATTCACACGCTTGTCGCCATGGCGATTCTCCTCGTTACGAACGCCACAGGTGCGCATGCAATAGCGAGAGCTGCGCACCGAAGCCGTATCGATCCGAAATTTGCGGTTGTGGATCGTCTCGCTGAAAAGGAAGGAAGGAGGCGGGCGTCCCTATGATGCAGCTTCTTCATCTCTGTGTGCTTGTTCTGATTGTCCTTTCGGGTTTTTTCGCGATCTGGTTCCGCGACCTGCTCTCGTCCGCCCTGGCGCTTGGGGCTTTCAGTCTGTGTCTGGCCCTTGAGTATTACATCCTTCAGGCTCCGGACGTAGCCATAGCCGAAGCGGCGATAGGCGCCGGACTCAGCACCGTCATTTACATCATAGCCCTCCGCGCCTGCGGGCAGGTTATGAAAGGGAACGGAGGGGGCGCGAAATGAAAAAGACGATTTTCATCGCCGCAGCACTGGTTCTTGGCGGAATCGTATGGGGCGTGCTCGATTCGGTTCATCCCTTCGGCGAACCGATGAAGACCCCGGTTGACGACTACTACATCGCGCACGCGCTCAAGGACCGTTCTTCCGAGAATATCGTCACCTCGCTCGTGTTCGACTATCGGGGATTCGATACCATCGGGGAAGGTGCGGTCCTGTTCACGGCGCTTTGTTCGGTAACCGCTTTGTTTCGGCAAGGGGGGAAACGGGATTGAATCCTCTGTCTGTAGTTGTTCGTAAAGGGTGTGACCTTTTCGCGTGGTTTATGGTCGTCTTCGGGACGAACGTCATCATTCACGGCGACCTCACACCGGGAGGCGGATTTCAGGGGGGCGCGATCGTAGCGACGTTTCTGTGTTTTC
>CALMZW010000368.1 GCA_937870605.1 uncultured Synergistaceae bacterium | reverse complement strand
CGCCAAACTCTCCCCTTGGTTGGGGAGCATTTTTCGCTTTGGCTGTGGTTCGAGGAAGAGCATAAACCTTGACAGGCACATGAAAGGCGTGTAATGTATCACAGTTATCGGAAAGCGCCTGTAGCTCAGCGGATAGAGTATTGGCCTCCGGAGCCAAGGGTCTGGAGTTCGAATCTCCACAGGCGCGCCAATTGTTTGTTTGAGGCCGAAGACGCGATATTTCATGTGTCTTCGGCTTTTTCTATTGGAACCCGTTGGTGTGCTCATACTCTACATGTTCCATACCCCAAGCGAAAGGGATCGATTCGATATGGTTGTTAACGCGAAGTGCCTTGCGGAAGAAACCTCTCAGAACGGTTCGACCGTTCGTGTCCGGATGGAACCGTGTACGTTCCATCCGGCCGGGGGAGGACAACCGGGGGATACCGGAGTCCTTTTCCTCGATGATGCTACGATTCCGGTATTGGACACTCTCAAGGATGAAAGAGGAACTTGGATTATCATTGCAAAGGAATGGAGGGGACGTTTTGCCGACGCGTCCGTGAAGTACGAGGTTGACGATGCGCGTCATTCCCTCCTTTCGCGGATGCACAGCGGAGAACACGTGCTCTCCCGCGTTCTCGAAAAGAAGCACCCTGGGCTGAAGATCTATAAAGTCAACGTGGGCACAGAGGAAACGTCGGTATACGTCCACTATGACGGAATAATCGATTGGCCCATTCTCTTCAAAGCGGAAGAGGAAGGAAACGAGATTGTCCGAAAAAACCTGCCGGTTCGCATAGAACACCATTCAAAGGATACCGCGCAGAATATCCCCGATCTCAAGATCAACTGGGAAAGAATCGGAAACCAGACGGTTCGGGTGGTGCGAATGGGCGAATTCGATACCATCGCCTGTTCGGGGAGCCACGTCTGTGAAACCGGGGACATCGGGAAGATCTTCATAACGGGATACAACGGCAGTGCGCCGGACTGGGTGTTTCGATTCACCGTCGAAGGAGAATCGCTCGCGGGTGAGTACCTTCGCCGGATGCGATCGCTGTTGCGGGCTGTGGGGTGTTCCGCGGGAGAACTGGAGGGGGTTTTCTCCCGAGCGCAAGAGGAGAAAAAAGAACTATCGAGAACGATTGAGCGCATGATGCCTCTTGTTCAGTTTCAATGGAATGGGTCGAACGACGGAGACGGTCTTTTCCGATGGGCGGTGGCCCCCGGCATTCCGCGCGAAGTGGCCTCTTATGCCGTGCGCAGGATGATCCAGACAGATCATGCCGCCGTGTATCTTGTTCTTCTTCCGGAGAGCGAAGGACCTCGGGGCGGCTTCCTGTTGGCGCACGGCGACGGGGTCGACATAAACCTGGCGGGTTTTGTGAGGAACGCAAGAATCATTGACTCCCGCGGAGGAGGAAAACCGGACTGGGTCAATGGGACGACGACGATCATGGATCCGAATATCTGGGAGAATGCGTACAGGGAGTTTAAACGATAAAGGGAAGAGCGGCCGTACGCCGCTCCTCTCTTTGATTTATTCCCGTTGTTTTCCTGGAGCCGGAACAACGATGCCCGATTCGACATAGAATTTCGCAGCGCCGGGGTGGACCTTTATGGAGACTCCGTCCAGAGCAGTTTCCAAGGTCAAGAGTTTCGCCTTTTCATGAACCATGCGTATTTCTTCTATGTTCTTCCAGAAGATTTTGGTGACCCTGTAGATGATATCGTCCGGCGTCGCAGCGTCGCAGACAAGCAGCGCGCGCACCGCAGGCGTCCGGATGTCCGTATTCGTCCCCTTATACGTCCCCGACGGGATGACGCTTTTCACGAAAAAAGGGTATTTCGATATCAGCGAATCCAAAAAAGCATCTTCGAAAGAGACCAACTCTATATCTGTCGTAAGCGCAAGATCCGAAACGGAGCGCGTCGGATATCCGGAGACAGCGAAACCGATATCAATTTGTCCGTTCCTGAGACGTTGCGCCGTACTGCCGAAATCCAGAAATTCCGTTTCCATATTGGAAAATTTCAAACCGGCGACGTCGAGCAGCGCCGCGACGTTGCTCTGAATCCCTGAGGCGGGCTCACCAACCGAAACGCGTTTCCCCAGGAAGTCGGAGATACTTTTGATGTTGCTCTTCTTCAAAGCGATGCAATGGACGTTCTCCGGGTAGAGAGAAGCGATGACCCGGATATTCGAGAATGCTTCCTTGAAAGGCTTTATTCCCTTTGTTCCCCAGTAGGCGATGTCGTTTTGTGCAAAGGCCAGCTCAACCTGGTGAGTTCCTATGAGGTTGATGTTCGCGACAGAGGCGTCGCCCAGCCTGACTGAGACATGAATGTCGTCAAGATGCCGGTTCAATGTGTCGGCTATTCCGACGCCGAGGGGGTAGTACGTTCCTCCGGTTCCTCCTGTAGCGATGGAAAGAAAGGTCTTTGCATCGGCGGAACCCGTTAATGAAGAGGCGAAAAAAAGCGTTGTGGTCAAAAAAATAACGATTCGTTTCACGAACATATCCTCCTCAGCATCTCCTGAGCTATTTCGGGTGAAGGACACACACCGGATGATGTCAAAAACTGACGGTTCTCCGTGATGCATCAATAACTTTGTGAAACACACGCGCAACTGGACATCCGTTCGTATGAAGTAGTACCATATACGACAATGCAAGGAGGCGAATGGTGGCTGGTGTTGCCCCCGGACTTCAAATCCGGTGTGGGGCGGTTCGTGCCGTCCTCGGTGGGTTCGATTCCCACACGCCTCCGCCAATATCGTAGCATATCGTTGTCCGCGGCGAAATTCCGGAGCCGACACCCTCAATCCGCACCCTCAAGAATAGGTTTTCGCAAAGAGTGCTGTGCAGATGCACATATTATTAGCTGAAACAATTCGAATTTGCAGCTTCCCACGGAATTGCCGAGCGTTGTTTCAGGACGTCGTCCATCCGAAAAAAGATCTCCCTGGAATAATTCTCACTACGTTCCTCTCTCCACAATATCTTCTCGAAGCGCCTGCTGTCTCTCTGAAATGTCCTTGAGAGCAGGAGATTTCAACTTCTGAACGCCCGCTTTCCTTTCCGCGTATTCCCCCCGACACGACCTGAGTCCACAAATGATACAATGTTTTTCAAAGGTTTGAAGGGAGGCGTTGTCCGGTGCGTTTCGCCAGCAGGATTCTGGTTCTTGTTGCTCTATTCCTGGCCCTGCTACAAGGTGGCGTCCTCTCGATGCACGAAGGACTTGGGCCCGGTCTTGAATCCATGATTGCCTTTCAGGAAACGAGAAATGCCGACGCCCTTACTATCGGGGCATTTTTCGCCAGCGCTCTTGCCATATCCGGAATGCTTGGGATTCTGGTATCGTTCCTTTCGCTTACCTGGGCAGGGATTTTCTACGCGTGTGCTCTCGGTGTTGGCGTCTGGAGCGCATTTCGTGGATTGTATCCCGACGCCTGGGTTATCGTCGCCTGTATCACCGCGGCCTTTTTCATAGAGGTTATCTCGGGGCTTCTCCGCAGGAAACTGTCTGCCGGAGGAAAACACGTCATTCGCAGCGCGACAGAAGAATGGCAAAAGCCAAACGCACCGGCTGAAGGAACTACGGAATCTCCTGAAGGTTTTTGTCCTCACTGCGGTTTCGCCATAAAGGGAGAATACTCTTTTTGTCCGCGATGCGGAAAAGAACTGCCCTCGCCTGCAAAAAGAGAGGGAGCTCCTTCATTCTGGACTCCGCCTCGTGATACGTACGAACCGCATCGATCGGGCGCGGCCGGAATTTTGGGATTTCTCACATTGCTTTTTGCCCTTGGGGGCGGATTCTGGTATTTCCGGGATGCATATCTGTCTCGCGATCCGAACGTAACGGTCAAGACGGTGCGTCCAAAGCCTACGCCCGTGATTGCGGCCGGAGGTGTAAAGAAAATGGCCACGATGGAAAGTCCGACGCCTCTCCCAAAGAGACCTTCACCTGAACCGACGGGAATTGTCAGCGTCC
>CALMZW010000367.1 GCA_937870605.1 uncultured Synergistaceae bacterium | reverse complement strand
TGTTCTTGTTGCGTGGGAACAGATCAAAACCGAAGAAAAGAAGCAGCGGAAATCCGATGCTTCCATCCTTGCCGGCGTTCCTTCAAGCCTACCTCCTCTGGCGAGGGCTTTTCGGATACAATCGAAGGCGGCTCATGTCGGATTCGACTGGCCGCAGGGAGACATATCGCCGCTTTTCGGGAAGGTTCGCGAAGAGCTTGACGAAATCCGCGGCGCCATTGAGGAAAAGGACAAAACAAGGATTGAAGAAGAAGTCGGAGATCTTCTTTTCGCGGTCGTCAATCTTGCCAGGCATCTCGATTTGAATCCCGAGTCTGCCTTGCAACGGGCGAATCGAAAATTCTCCGAGCGTTTCCGCAAAGTGGAAGATCTCGTGGCCGAATCGGGAGAACAATGGGAAGAGCATAGCCTTGAACGCCTCGATGCTTTCTGGGAGCTGGCGAAAAGCAGAGAGGGGCGAAAGGCATGAAGAAAACGGTCAGAAAAAATGAAGCGGAGGTCGAGAGAATGCAGATGAACGGAAAGCAGGATATGTCTGTGACAGCGAGAACGGTCGGAATCACCGAAACAGTGCTCCGCGATGCGCATCAATCCCGAATGGCGACACGCATGCGTCTGGAAGAAATGCTCCCTGTCACCGAGATCATGGATGAGGTCGGATATCACTCGCTTGAAGTCTGGGGCGGAGCGACGTTCGATACGTGCATGCGTTTTCTCGATGAAGATCCGTGGGATCGGTTGCGTGTTATCCGGAAGCATTTCAAGAAGACGAAACTCCAGATGCTTCTTCGCGGGCAGAACGTCGTCGGCTACCGAAACTATGCGGACGACACCGTGCGGGAGTTCGTGAAACGTGCAGTCGGCAACGGTCTGGATATCATACGGATATTCGATGCGCTCAATGATCTGCGGAATCTCGAAGTCGCAGCGGATCAGGTGAAAAAGGAAGGGGCGCATCTACAGCTCTCCATCTCGTACACGCTTTCGCCCGTGGATACGCTGGACAAGTTCGCGCAACTCGCTGCGGATATGAAATCCATGGGAGCGGACTCCATTTGCGTGAAGGACATGGCCGGCCTCATCAGCCCAATCGACGCCGCTGCTCTTGTCCGGGCCATCAAGACAAAGACGGGCTTGCCGGTGCAGCTCCACACGCACTATACCAGCGGAATGGGATCGATGGCGTACTTCGCGGCGATCGAAGCGGGTGCGGATGTCGTCGATTGCGCCATATCGCCCTTTTCGATGGGAACGAGTCAGCCTCCGACGGAATCGATGGTCGCCGCATTGCAGCGTTCTCCATACGACACAAGAATTGAACTCGAAAAGCTCGTTCCTATCGCGGAGCACTTCCTGAAGGTTCGGGAGAAGCATGCCGATATTTTCGTCCAGCTCGCGGGCGTGGATATCAATGTCCTCCTCTATCAGATCCCCGGAGGAATGTATTCCAATCTTGTCAACCAGCTCAAAGAGCAGAATGCACTCGGCAAACTCGGGGCGGTTTTGAAGGAAGTTCCGAAAGTGCGCAAGGAGATGGGATACCCGCCTCTCGTAACGCCGACGAGTCAGATCGTCGGGACGCAGGCGACGCTCAATGTCCTTACGGGGGAACGATGGAAGATCGTGCCCAAAGAAGTCAAAAACTACTTCCTTGGTTTTTACGGGAAGCCCCCCGCGGATGTCGATCCGGACATAGCGAAAAAAGTTATCGGAAATGAAGAGGTCATCACGTGCCGTCCCGGCGAGAAAATTGCGCCGGAGCTTGCGGATGCAGCAAAAACAATCGCCCCCTGGATTCTCCAGCCGGAGGACGTGTTGAGCTACGTGCTTTTCCCGGCGATTGCGAAGGACTTCCTCATGAAAAAGTACGCGAAAGTCACGCAGCGTGATATCGGTCTCCAGCCGATGTCCGACGAGTCTGCATACCCGGTGTAGGCAGAGGAGCCGGGATGGAAAACGAACAACGGTCCGCTCTCCCTGAAGAAAAGAGGGACCCGTTGTCGTCGTCGGCTCTCGTTTTCGCCGACGACGAGACGATGTCTCGCCTTACCGGAAGCAACGACGAGAATCTGCGAATCGTTGAGCAAAGCTTTCCGGTCAGACTCATAGCGAGAGGGAACCGTATCCTTGTGTGCGGAGAAGACGCAACGAGCATCGACACGACGACGCTTCTACTCGAACAGCTGCACAAACTCGCACGAAAGGGACACAGAATACATACGGCGGATATCAAGTACGCAATTGAGATGATCGTTCATAACGGCAAGGTCGACCTTTCTCCGATCTACACGTATGTGATATGTACGACCGCCCGCGGAAAGCCTGTTCGTCCGAGGACGGCCGGTCAGAAGGAATATATCGACGCCATGCGCGGCAACGATATCGTTTTCGGCATCGGCCCCGCGGGAACCGGAAAGACGTACCTCGCCGTTTGCCAGGCGGTCTCGTTGCTCAAATCGTCGGCAATAAGCCGGATTGTCCTTGTACGCCCGGCTGTCGAAGCGGGAGAAAGCCTCGGCTTTCTCCCCGGCGACCTCCGCGAGAAAGTGGAGCCGTATTTGCGCCCTCTCTACGATGCGTTTTACGATCTCTTTTCTCCGGAACGCTTTCTTCGGTATGTCGAAAAGAATGTTATCGAAATCGCTCCGCTGGCTTATATGAGAGGCAGAACGCTGAACGACAGCTTTATCATTCTGGATGAAGCGCAAAACACGACGCCCGAGCAGATGAAGATGTTTCTGACACGGCTTGGATTCGGATCGAAAGCGATTGTGACGGGAGACGTGACCCAGGTGGATCTCCCGTCGGGAAAGGTGTCCGGGCTCAAACAGATACGACCGATATTGGAGGGAATTGAAGGCATTTCGTTCAATTACCTTACGCATAACGATGTGGTTCGCCACGAAATCGTCCAGAAGGTCGTGCAGGCGTATGAACGATACGAGAAGCGAATTTCGGAAGGATAGAAACAGAGTCCCAACAGACGCTCGAAGACTTCTCGGCTTTCTCTCGCACACGATGTCGTCTTTTCTCGTGCTTCTGTTGTGCGCCTTTCTGATCATCACGGTCAAGTGGATGCTCGATGGCCGAAGTGTCGGTTTTGTGGAAAACCAGCGTTCTGCGCGAACGTATTTCGCGCTTTTTCCGATGCGTTACCCGGATCAGGAGGGAATGGAGCTTCTCCGGCAGCGTGCGGGACAAACGATTGCCGGAGTTGTCGTTCGCGATGGGGAACGGGTGGATCAGGTCCGTTTCCGCCTCGAAGCGCTCCACGAAGGAGACTTTGTTCTCGCGGGCACTCCGGAACAGCTTCAGAAGCTCTTCCTTGCACTGCCGGCGCAAAAGCGTGAACAGCTTCTGGGCGTGGTTGTCAGGATCGGGACGAATGTCCTCAATGAAGACGCAGTATCGGCGGATGTCTTTATACCGGTTCAGGAGCGGATTTGGAAGGAAATATCCATCACCGGCCTCTCTGCCGAGGACAGCAATATCGTCTATCAGTTGCTGGAGCATACGGTTCAGGCGACAAACGTCGTTGATAAGGAACTGACGGGCATCCTTCGGCGTGACGTCACGAAATCGCTCCGACCGGTGGAAAGAGCCCTGAAAACCGGCGAAGTCATCGTTGACTCGGGGCAGATGGTCACGCCGCAAATCGCCCGGATACTCCGTGCGCAAGGGTACGCCGAAAGTCTTTTCCCGTGGAAGCAGATCATTATCGTCGCCTTGCTGCTGCTTTTCTGGCCCTTCTGGGTCTCGCTCCAGCGGCAAAAGAAGACGTTCGCGGCACAGGAAGAACAGCTGATCCCGTTTATCGTCAGCATTCACGTGCTGAGTTGGATAACGGAGTATATTTCGGGGTTCTTTTTCGTTGAAGGCATGGGGATTCTCGTCACAACGGGATTGGCGTTTGCGGCTCTTCACGGCGGGCTCGCGGCGCAGGTCGTATTGATCTCCAGCCTTCTCAGCGCAGTCGTCGTTTACGGTTTTTCTACACCGAGCATCGTTCTTCTCGTGTTCATGGGGGGCATCAGCGCTTCGGTCGCATACGTCACGTTTCGGGATATTCAGTCACGGAGCCACCTGTGGCGACAGCTCTTTTTTCTCGGAGTTTCGCAAGCCGTCGCCGGCATTCTGTTGCGATGGGGGTTCAGTCTCTCTCTTTCCGGAAATACGCTTGTCGCGTATGCGGGCGCGAGTGCTATGTGGAGCACCGTTATCATAGCGCTTTTGCCGCTTCTCGAAGTGCTCTTCGACGTTCTTTCTCCACTGCGACTCGTCGAGTTGAGCCATCCGTCAAACCCCCTCCTCAAAAGTCTGCAGATCGAGGCTCCGGGAACGTATCACCACAGCATCACAGTTGGAACACTCGCCGAGATTGCGGCAGACCGCCTCGGAATGAATGCGAACCTGATCAAGGCAGGCGCGTATTATCACGATATCGGGAAGATCAGGCGCCCGCAGTTTTTCGTGGAGAACCAGCTCTCTGACGAAAATGTTCACGATGGACTTGCGCCGTCGTTATCGGCCCTCATCATTGTCGCGCATGTCCGTGAGGGACTGGAGCTCGCGAAAATACACAGATTGCCTACAATGATCAAACATTTCATAGCGGAGCATCACGGAACGACATGCCTTTCGTATTTTTACAGAAAATCGAAAGCGAAGGGAGAAAACCTGCCCAGAGAGCAATTCTGCTACCCCGGACCGCGCCCCGCCTCCAGGGAGACGGCGCTTCTGATGATCGCAGATTCCGTTGAAGCCGCAGTCAGGGCCGAGGTGAAGAATCTATCGGGCGTTCAGGACATCGACAAAATCGTATCAGAGGTTATCTCCAGTAAGGTGGCCGATGGGCAGCTCGACGATGTGGACTTTACATTGCGTGATTTGTCCACTATAAAAGAAGCGTTGCTTTCCACGCTGCAGTCCATGTATCACACGAGAAAGGTCCGCGAAATCCGACCGCCGGCAGCTCCGGCGGAAAAATAGGGCGCGAAGCGCGTTCTGCAAGGAGGGTTATTTTTTGAAGGTTTCTGTGAGTGTCGAGGGGATCGACGGCGACCCATCAGGAGAAAGTATCAGGGCGGTTTCGGCCGCCGAACACAGCACCATCTTCGCTTCGGTTCTCCAAGAGCTGTATCCTTCCCTGAAGTCGTTCGAATCCGTTGATCTGTCGGTCGCATTTGTTTCTTCGGAGTACATGAAGAATCTCAATCTCCAATACCGGGAACTGGACGAGCCGACGGATGTGCTGTCCTTTCCTCTCTGGGAGGTCGATGGCGCGTTCCGACCGACATGGTCGGGGCCCGATCTTCCTCTCGGCGATGTCGTCATTTGTGAAGACATCGTTCGGGAGTCGGCTGAAGAGCAGGGGATCCTCTTCTTTGACGCGATGTGCCTCATACTGTCCCATGGAGTCCTTCACCTCATTGGCTTCGACCACTATTCGGAAGAAGATCGTGTGCGAATGTTCGAGCTTCAGGAAACAATGCGCGATGGACTTGTCTCCTTTTCCCGGAATAATTCCGGACACGTTTCGTAATCAGGGTCGGAATGAACGATATGGAAAGTATCTACGTTATCCGGACGGTTCTGTTTCTTGGGGTCCTCCTTGTGCTTTCAGCCGTTTTCAGCGCATCGGAAACGGGCATAACCTCGTCCGGGAGAGGGAAACTGCTGGCGCTTCAGGAACGACACCCCTTTTCCAAGACCTTCCTTGCATGGTTGCTCGCGGACGTCCAACGAGCGCTGACGATAACGCTCATATCGAACAATCTCGTGAATATCGCTGCAAGCGCTGTGGCGACATCACTCGCGATCATGCTGTTCGGATCGAGCGGCGTATGGCTTTCGGTCGTTTGCATGACGTTTCTGATCGTCCTGTTCGGAGAGATCCTTCCGAAGACCGTGGCCATTGTTCGTTCCGAGTCAACGCTGCTTGTCACGATTCCCGTCATCAGGTTCATAGGGTTCATTCTCTTCCCGTTCATCTGGCTCATGATGGGGATTGTCCGGATCATTGGCGTCGTCTTCGGCGTCGATCTGAAAAATCAGCATACATTCATCACCAGGGAAGAAATCGAACAGATGGTCAATATAGGAGAAGCATCAGGCGTTTTTGAAGAAGTCGAACGAAAGATGATTCATGGCGTCATCGCGTTCGAGGAAACACGGGTATATGAGATTATGGTTCCGAGAACGGACATGGACGCGATTCCTCTCAATGCCACGGTCACCGACGCAGTGGCGCTCTTCGAGAAACACGGCCATTCCAGGGTGCCCGTTTTTCGGGACAGTTTCGATGATATCGTCGGCATTCTGTATTTCAAGGATATGATTCCTCCGCTTCATGAAGGTCGTACGGACATGCCCATCGGAAACATCATCCGGGATGCGCTGTTCGTTCCGGACACGATGAAAATTGTTGAACTCTTCAACATCATGCGCGGAAAACATACGCATATGGCCATCGTCGTCGATGAATACGGAGGTGTCGCCGGCATCATCTCGCTTGAAGATCTTCTCGAGGAAATAGTCGGCGAGATTCAGGACGAGTACGATTCAGAAAAGCCGTCGCTTGTGAAAGAACCGGACGGAACATATCTCGTCCAAGGGCACGTCGGCCTTGAAGACCTCAGCGACATGCTGTCGGATGTATTCGAATCCGAGGATGCCGAGAGTATCGGCGGACTTGTCCTTTCCATATCGGGGGATTTTCCGGACATGGGCGAAAAGGTGCATTACGGCCACTGGACAATCGAGGTCATCGAAGTTGAGGATCATCGGATCAAGCTTCTTCGCCTCATTCGGGACCAGAACGAGGAGGAATAACGTACGTGCCGAGTCTGAACCGGAAGCAGTGGCCTTCTTCCCAAGTCTCCCCTGAAATGCTTATCCGACTGGCTGTCGACGCGCGGGAAAAGGCGTACGCGCCGTATTCGGGATTCAGAGTGGGAGCTGCCTGCCTCTCCGATCGCAACGAAGTCGCTGTCGGATGTAATGTGGAAAACGCGTCGTATGGTCTCACGCAATGTGCGGAACGATCGGCGCTTGCCTCGTCGCGAGTGTCGGGACATGCCCGAACGGTTGCGATCGCGGTTGCGGGAGAGGGGAATCGATCCTGTTTCCCGTGCGGGGCGTGCAGACAGGTGATCTACGAACGGAATCCGCGGATGCTGGTGGTTGTCGCCGGGAAAGACTGCCCCGAAATCTTCGGAATCGATGAATTGCTGCCTTTTGCCTTCGACATGCAGCGGAAGGAAAATGACGATGGGCCGCTCTAGTGCTTTCAAGAGCGGCATCGTCGCCCTTGCAGGAAAACCGAACGTTGGGAAGTCCTCTCTTCTCAACGCGCTTCTTGATTACAAGCTGGCGATCGTTTCCGACAAGCCGCAAACGACGAGGACGAGTATTCGGGGCGTTCTCAATCGCCCCGGTCTCCAGCTCATCATTTGCGACACGCCCGGTCTTCACCTTCCCCGACATGCGCTCGGCCGGGCTATCGTTTCAAATGCGGAAACGGCCCTCGAGGCTTCCGATGTCGTTTGTCTCGTAATCGACGGAACGGACAGGGACATAGATGCGGAAGACCGGGAGGTCGTGGGGAAAATCCTGAAGGCCGCCCGCCCCGTTATCCTCGCGGTCAACAAGATGGACCTCGTCAAGAACAGCGACGCGCTCAAACGGCTTGTTTCGCAGTACAACGAAGTCTGCCCGGCTGTGGAGACGGCGTATATCTCGGCTCGAACGCGGTCGAACCTCGATACGCTGGTCGATGTGATCGCGCGGCGCCTCGATGATTCGAGCCCGACGTATGACGAGGATGTCCTGACGGACAGACCGGAACGTTTTCTTGCGTCGGAACTGATCCGCGAAAAAGTGCTGAAACTCACCGAAGAGGAAGTTCCGCACAGCGTCGCGGTCGAGATTGAGGAATACAAGAGTCCCGACGAATATCCCGAGCGAAATGTGCTCTATATTCGCGCTGCGCTTCTTGTCGAGCGCCCGGGACAAAAAGGCATTCTCCTGGGGGAAAAGGGGAACCGCATACGGGAAATTGGAAGACTCGCCCGTCTCGATATTGAATCGATGACCGGACATAAGGCTTTTCTGGAACTCTGGGTCAAAGTGCGACCCAAGTGGAGACAGTCGGAAGATGCCGTTCGTCGTCTGGGATTGAAAGAGTGAGTATTCGTGGAGAACCTGAACCAGGGGAACCGTTGCGTCTCCGGGATTATTCTGAAAAGGTCCATTACCGCTGAAGGCGGCGGGTCGATATTTCTGTTTTCACGGCAACACGGGACGCTCTGGGCGTCGGCGCCCGGCTGTATGCGGGGAAAAGTCCGCTTCGGCGGTTCCATCGAACCGCTTGTTTTCGGCCGCTTCCAGATTTATTCATCCTCGTCGCGGACATATCTGAAATCGATCGACGTCAAAGAAGATTTTTGGGGAATACGCAAATCGCCGGCGTCGCTTCAGAAGGCTTTTCGATGGTTCTTGTTCGTGTCTGACCTTCTCCCGATGCTGACTCCGGATAACGAACTTCTCAAGAATCTTTTCTGGTCCCTCAAACTTCTCGAAAACGGATGTCATCCGGAGCTTGCGGAGCACCGATTCCTCCGCCGATGGTGCGGAATATGGGGAGTCGACCCCGGCACGTCGCTGCGAAGCAATGGCGGGGATGACTGGTATCTTTCCATGAAGGAAGTTGCAGGCGAAGCGCTTTCCGTATTTCTTTCGGAGAATGCAAACATGTTGCGTTGCATACGCGAAGCGCTGTAACAATCTCTCTGTGGCCATTATCGGAATCATGCGTATAATATCGAGACGACCCTTATCGGCAAGGAGGAATATATGTGAATTTCCAGGATATTATTTTCCGGCTTGAACGTTTCTGGTCGGATCAGGGGTGTGTCATACAGCAACCGTACGACGTCGAGAAAGGCGCCGGGACGATGAATCCCGCTACATGTCTCAGGGTGCTTGGACCCGAACCATGGAGGGTGGCGTACGTCGAGCCCTCGCGACGTCCTGCGGACGGCCGCTATGGCGAAAACCCGAACAGACTGCAACACTACTATCAGTACCAGGTCATCGTGCAACCCGCTCCGCGGGATATTCTGGAGATCTACATCGCGAGTCTTCAGGCGATCGGCATTGATCCGTCCGATCACGATATCCGGTTCGTCGAAGATGACTGGGAGTCTCCGACCGTCGGCGCATGGGGGCTTGGGTGGGAAGTGTGGCTCGACGGCATGGAAGTCACGCAGTTCACCTATTTTCAACAGGTCGGCGGAATCGATATGGACCTTGTCCCGGCGGAGATCACATACGGTCTTGAAAGAATCGCCATGTTCGTGCAAAAGGTTGAGAATGTCTACGACCTGACCTGGGTCGGGCAGGTGAAGTATGGAGACATCCACCACCGCGGAGAGGTCGAGCATTCGACATACAACTTCGAAACGGCCGATACCGCAATGCTTCTGTCCCTTTTCTCCATGTACGAGTCCGAGTCCCGACGTCTGATTACGTCAGGCTTGGTGCTTCCCGCCTATGACTATGTCCTGAAATGTTCGCATACGTTCAACCTTCTGGATGCAAGAAATGCAATCAGCGTCACCGAGCGCACGGGGTATATTTCCCGCATTCGTTCCCTTGCGAGCGCGTGCGCCGCGGCCTATGTCGGACAGAGGGCAGCCATGGGCCATCCCTTTGCGAACAAGTTTGTTCGCTGAAGTGACGAGGTGAAACCATGACCTTTAAAGAGCTTTTACTCGAAATAGGGACGGACGAAATTCCATCCCGTTTTCTACCGAATGTGATGACGCTGCTCGAAACGGTCGCCGCGGAGGAATTTGCGAGAGCGCGCCTACGGTGCTCTCGGATAAATGTCATGTCCACGCCGAGACGCATTGCCTTGCGCGTAACGGAAGTCGCGGAAAAACAGGATGATCTCGAGACATCCATGAAAGGACCCCTCTGGTCCGCAGCGTTCGACTCGAACGGAGTCCCCACGAAAGCGGCGCTCGGCTTCGCTAAAAGCAAGGGCGTTTCCAGCGATGATCTGCGCCCGAAAGAAGTTGAGGGCGTCCTGTATGCGTGCGCCATTCGCTCTGAGGTGGGGCGACCGTCGGAAGACGTTCTTCCGGAAATTCTCCCCGTTCTCATAAAACGGCTCGTCTTCCCGAAGAACATGTACTGGGAAGATCCGTCCATTCGCTTCGCCCGGCCGGTACGGTGGCTGCTTGCGCTTCTTGACGACGCGATCGTCCCCTTTGAAATAGCCGGGTTACGAAGCGACCGGATCACGCGCGGGCACCGCTTCATGGGGGCTTCGCGAATAGAAATCTCCAGGGCTTCCGAATATCTTGACAAGCTGTACGACAATTATGTCATCGTGGATCAGGAAAAGAGAAAACAGCGAATGCTTTCGGGGATTGCGAATCTTGAGCGGGAGCTCGGCGGAACGGTGGAGCTTGAACCGGATCTCGTTCTTGAGAACCTTTCGCTTGTTGAGTATCCGATTCCCTTTTATGGAACGTTTGACGAGTCGTTTCTGAAAATCCCCCATGAGGTTCTGACCACGACGATGAAGAAACATCAGAAATATTTCCCTGTTCGGGATTCAAACGGTCGTCTGCAGCCGTTTTTCGTGGGAGTCAGCAACAACAGAGCCTCTTCGATGGACGTGGTTCGGGAAGGGAACGAGCGCGTCCTTCGCGCGCGACTTTCCGACGCCGCCTTTTTCTGGAATGAAGACCTGAAACGATCGCTTGCCGGTCGGGTCGAAGAACTGAAACACATCATCCATCACGAAAAACTCGGTTCCGTGTACGACAAGGTGAAAAAGACCCAGGACCTTGCGCGATGGATCACATCCGACCTGCAACGCCCGGAGCTTTTGTCGCTTGTCGACCGCGCCGCGTTTCTCTCGAAAGCCGATCTCGTTACCGAGATGGTGTACGAATTCCCGGAACTGCAGGGGGTGATGGGACGGGAATACGCGCTGCGGGACAAGGAGCCCGAGCCTGTCGCCCAAGCGATTTACGAACAGTATCTCCCGAAATTCGCCGGCGATACGATTCCGAAGGGACTGCCCGGGGCTATTCTCGGCATTGCGGAACGGATCCAGATTATCGTCAGTTGCCACGGAATCGGGCTCGTTCCCACCGGGTCGCAGGATCCGTACGCCCTCCGCAGAGCGGCTCGCTGCATCAATGAAATCCTCTTCGGTCAGAACATTGATCTCGACCTTCGTTCGTGCGTGACGGAAGCGACGCGAATCAACGGGTCGGACGATGCTGTCCGGGACGCAGTCCTTCTCTTCCTGCAGCAGCGTCTTCTTATGCAGCTCAAGGAACGGGGCGCGTCGCACGAAATATCGTCGCTCGCTGTTTCCGTCATCGGGAATCGTCCATTACAAGCGTTGCGTTTCCTCAACGCGCTTTCCGAGGTGCAAGGCCAACCATGGTTCTCTTCGCTCGTCACTTCAGCCGTTCGGGTGCGCAATATCCTCGCGAAAGAAAGTTCCCGCATAACTGGTGACGCGGTGATTCCTTCTTTCTTCCGGAAAGACGCGGAAGAGAGACTTTACCGTGAAATCGAAGCAATGGAACCGAGGCTCGAAAAATCACTGGCGTCGTTTGACTGGAAAGTCGTTACGGAGCTTCTGGCTGAGCTGTCGCCTGCCGTCGAGCACTTTTTCGAGGAAGTTCTCGTCATGGATAAAGAAGAGGACGTCCGGAAAAACAGGCTGCTTCTTCTCGACAGATGTCACCGTCTCTTCGTTATGGTGGGTGACATCGGGGTGCTGAAGGGGGAAAAATGAACATCGTCGACCTGATCGTCGTTTCCGATTCGACCGGAGAAACAGCCGAACATGTCGCGCACGCCGCCATGAGTCAGTTCGACACGACGTTCGGGAGTGTCGAGCGTTTCCGGTATGTCGATTCTGATGAAAAGCTGAAAGAGGTTTTCGAGAGAATATCCGGGCGAAAAGTCCTCGTCGTTGGAACCTTGGTGGCGAAACGGCTTCGGCAAAGGATGACCGCTGAAGCGCATGAAAGGGGAATTACCTGCATTGATTTGATGGGACAACTTCTCGACACGCTTGAGGAGCGGACCGGATATCCGCCTTCGGAGACTCCGGGGCTTTTGCGTCGTCTCGACGAAGAGTATTTTCGAAGGATCAAGGCGGTTGAGTTCGCAATCAAATGCGATGACGGAAAAAGTCCGGAATCGATCCCGCTTGCGGATCTTGTCGTCCTTGGAGTGTCCCGCGCCGGAAAGACCCCGTTATCCATGTACATTGCGAACAAAGGGTATAAAGTGGCGAATATACCGCTTATTCCTGAAGTCGATCTGCCCGAAATCGTGCAATCGGTTCCTGCCGATCATCTGATCGGTCTGATTATTCGGGACGATGCATTGATAAAGATCCGACAGGAACGTCTTCGCATGATAGGTCTGAACCCGGAAGCTTCCACGTACGCCAGCACCGAGAGGGTGATGCGTGAGCTGGACCATGCAAGGCGAGTTTTGCGGGAACTCAAGTGTCGAATCTATGACGTTACCGGGAAAGCGGTTGAAGAAACCGCTCAGGAGATCCTGGATGTCCTGCGCGGATAGCGGTGTCCCCAACGGGATGCTTCTCGGTCGGGAGGGCGGAATGGTGAGCCGGCTTCATGTATCCGTACCGGTTTTCGTTGTATCGGATTTCACCGGAGAAACGGCAGAAAGTGTTGCAAAGGCCGCTTCAAGGCAATTCAATGCGGATTCGGTTTCGATCAAACGGTTTCGTTACGTAACGACATTGGAAGAAGCAGGCAAGGTCGTTGCACAGGCGAAGGAAGAAAACGCGTTGCTCGTGTGCACGTTCGTGAACGAGAGAATCCGCGTTTTCGTCACGGGTGAAGCCGAAAAGCAGGGAATAGCGTGCATCGATCTCTTCGGATCGCTGCTTCATGCGCTCACGAGCCTTGTCGGCAAGAAACCGCGCGAAGAGCCGGGACTCTCGCATCTCCTTGACGAAGACTATTTCAAGAGAGTAAAAGCCGTGGAGTTCACGATCAATTGTGATGATGGAAGCAATCCGCAGCTTCTCCATAAAGCCGAGCTCATCCTTATCGGAGTGTCCCGGACATGCAAGACGCCTTTGTCTATGTATCTTGCACATAAAGGGATCATGACCGCGAATATTCCGCTCGTTCCCGAGCTGGAAGCGCCGGAAGAGCTTTTTGAGATTGACCCGAAAAAGATAGTCGGACTTGTGATTTCTCCTGAAAAACTCGTGGAACTCCGGACGAAACGTCTGATGATGCTTGGGCTTTCGCCAAAGGATTCCGCGTATACGGAGAAAGAACGTGTCCGTAAAGAACTCGATTACGCCCGAAATCTCATGGAACGGCTGCGTGTGCGTGTCGTGGACGTCACCATGCGCGCCATCGAAGAAACGGCACAGGAAATTCTGACTGTTGTTCAGGAGAGCAGATAGAGAGTATCGCAGAAATACAATACTTTTGGAGGTGACTTCATCGTGGTGGAAAAGACATACGTGTACCGTTTCCAGGAAGGCAGCAAAGAAATGGTTTCTCTCCTCGGCGGAAAGGGAGCGAATCTGGCGCAGATGGCGCGGAACGGACTTCCTGTACCTCCCGGATTTATCATCACGACTGAGGCATGCTCGGCGTTTAACGCAACACCGGGGTTTCTCGACTCGATCTGGCCGACGGTGGAACTTCATATGCGGCATCTCGAAGAGGAAACCGGTAAGCGTTTCGGAGCCGGTCCGGAACCGCTCCTCGTTTCGGTTCGTTCCGGCGCTCCGATCTCCATGCCGGGAATGATGGACACCATTCTCAATCTGGGACTGAACAACGAAACAGTCGACCTCCTCGCCGCGACTTCCGGCGACAGACGGTTCGCTCTCGACAGCTATCGCCGGTTTATCCAGATGTATGGAAATGTTGTCGACGGGATCCCTTCCGAACGATTCGAAGCCATTCTTGAACGTACGAAAAGCGATCTCGGCGTCACGTTTGACTTTGAAATCCCGGCGGACTCTCTGGAATCGCTCATCGCCTCCTACCTCGCTCTGTATCGCGACGAAATAGGGCAAGCGCTCCCGCTTGACCCGTGGAAACAGCTTCGCCACTCCATCGAAGCGGTATTCGGCAGCTGGGACAACCAGCGCGCGAAGACCTACCGCAAGCTCCACGATATCCCGGATTCGCTCGGAACGGCCGTCAACATCGTCTCCATGGTCTACGGCAACCTCGGCGAAGATTGCGGGACCGGTGTTTGCTTTACTCGAAGCCCCTCCGATGGAGAGAACAAAATATACGGAGAGTTTCTCGTTAACGCTCAGGGTGAAGACGTGGTGGCGGGAATCCGGACTCCGTTGCCGATCGACGAACTGCGTTTCGTTATGCCGGATATGTACAACCAGCTTGCGGCAGTTTGTGAACAACTCGAACGTTCCTACGGAGACATGCAGGACATAGAATTCACGATTGAACGGAAAAAGCTTTTTATACTCCAGACGAGAAGCGGAAAACGTTCCGCGCAGGCTGCTGTGAAAATAGCGATTGACCTGTTCGACGCCGGAATGATCGACAAGACGACGGCCGTTTCGCGAGTCACCCCGGAACAGGCCGAGAATCTCCTTCACAAGCAGGTCGATCCCAGAACCACCGCCGAAGTCATCGCCAAAGGCCTTCCCGCTTCGCCCGGGGCAGGAGTTGGTGTCGTCGCGTTCGATCCGGACGACGCTGTCGCGATGTCGAAAGAAGGAAAACGCGTCATACTTGTTCGTCCGGAAACGAATCCCGACGACATCCACGGGCTTTTTGTCGCCGATGGAGTCGTGACGAGCCGGGGCGGAATGACGAGTCATGCGGCTGTCGTCGCGCGGGGCCTGGGAAAGCCGTGCGTCAGCGGATGCGAGGATATCACGATCGATGTGGAACAGAAGATTCTCTTCGCGCAGGAGATGATGATTCACGAAGGCGATACGATAACGGTTGACGGATCTTCCGGAAGAGTCTTGTTCGGAGCGGTCCCGCTTGTCGAAGCATCTTTCTCTGAAGAATTCGAAAAAATACTTCAATGGGCCGACGAAATCGCAAAGCTTCAGGTCTGGGCGAACGGCGATACCCCAGAAGACGCAAAACGGGCGCGCGCATTCGGCGCGAAGGGAATAGGTCTGTGCCGTACGGAACATATGTTCATGGCGGAAGACCGTCTTCCGATAATGCACCGCATGATCGTTGCAGATTCCGAAAGGGAGCGGAAAGCTGCGCTCGATACGTTGCACGGCATGCAAATGACCGATTTCGAGGGCATATTCCGTAACATGAGAGGTCTGCCGGTCATTATCCGTCTTCTCGATCCGCCGCTTCACGAGTTCCTGCCGAAAGAAGCGGATCTGAAAGAGCAGCTGGTGGAGTTGGAAAATAACGGAAAAGGCATTACAATAGAAGCAGATGGGCTGCGGAAGATGCTGATCAAAGTCGAATCGTTGCGCGAATCGAACCCGATGATGGGCTTCCGCGGATGCCGTCTCGGGATTGTGTATCCCGAGATCTATTTCATGCAGGTGCGTGCGATCTTCGATGCCTTGACGCTCGTTCACAAGGACGGTTTCGACCCGCGTCCGGAGATCATGATTCCGCTGGTCGGATCGATTGAGGAAATGGCTTCTCTGCGCCGCGACATCGAGGCGATCGCCGCCGAATACGAGGAGCGCTTCGGAGAGCGTATACATTGTCCGATCGGGACGATGATCGAAGTTCCGCGTGCGGCGTTCATTGCAGACCATCTTGCGGAAAAAGCGGACTTTTTCAGCTTCGGCACGAATGATATGACGCAGATGGTATTCGGCTTTTCCCGTGACGACGCGGAGAGCAAGTTTCTTGGCGTGTATGTCGAACGTGGAATAATTCCTGTGAACCCCTTCCATGAGCTCGATCGAGATGGAGTCGGGGCTATTATGAAGATTGCGGTGGAAAAGGGACGGTCGAAGAATCCCGGACTGTCGATCGGCATTTGCGGAGAGCACGGTGGGAACCCCAAGAGTATCGCTTTCTGCAATTCAATCGGCTTGAATTACGTGAGCTGTTCCCCGTTCAGGGTTCCTGTAGCCCGACTCGCAGCCGCTCACGCTGCTCTCGGACGAATAAAATGATCGAATCTGAGATTGGAGGCAGGAGGAGTCATGGGGACATACCGTTACGTACGCTGGTTTTCGGAGGTCGGTAAGGGCGATATTCCATCGGTTGGCGGCAAGGGAGCCAACCTCGGGGAAATGACACAGCGGGGAGTCGCCGTGCCACCGGGTTTTTGTGTAACCGCCGAAGCGTACAGGGTTTTTGTCAGTTCTGCCGGGCTTGGAGCCAAAATCAAAGAGATCATCGAATCGACAAATTGTGACGATGCGGACGATCTCAACTGCAAATGTGGCGATATCCGGCGGCTCTTTCTGGAAGCTCCAATACCGGATGCGATTCGAAGCGACATCGAGAATGCGTACCGGGAGCTGTGCGACAGTGCGTCCATCGACGACATGCGTGTGGCCGTCCGGAGTTCCGCTACAGCAGAGGATTTGCCGGATGCCTCATTCGCCGGACAGCAGGATACGTATCTTCACATCCGCGGCGCCGTAAACGTCACGAGTCATGTTCGTCGCTGCTGGGCGTCGCTCTGGACCGGACGTGCGACGTATTACCGTCAGAAACAGGGGTACGATCATTTTGAGGTGTCTCTCTCGGCTGTTGTCCAGAAAATGGTCAACAGCGGCAAGTCCGGGGTCATGTTCACGGCGAACCCCATAACGAACGACCGGAACCAGCTTATGATCAATTCGAGCTGGGGCTTGGGAGAAGCCGTGGTCGCGGGGATCGTAACGCCTGATGAGTTCACTGTTGACAAGAAGAGCCGCGCTGTTGTCGAACGTCATATTTCCGAGAAAAACGTCATGATCATTGAGCGCCCCGATGATCTCGGAACGATGGAAGTGTCCGTAATGAACCATCTGGGGGCGGACAAGATAGCCGT
>CALMZW010000366.1 GCA_937870605.1 uncultured Synergistaceae bacterium | reverse complement strand
CATACGATGTTCGCGCTGAATGATCTCGTCGTTTCGAAAGGCGCCTTCGCGCGTCTGGTGACAATAGAGATCCGATTCGCTTCGGAGTTCGTTTCGCATATCGCGGCGGACGGCATCATCGTCGCAACCCCGACCGGATCGACGGCATATGCTTTATCGGCGGGCGGACCTATCGTTCCTCCACACGTGCCCTGCATGGTGATCGCTCCCATATGCGCCCATACGCTCTATACACGGCCCGTCATCGCCGGAGAGAAGGATGTCATTTCCCTTATTCCCAGAGGGAGCCCGAGAGACGTGATGCTGACACAGGACGGACAACTCGGATATGAGCTTCTTCCCGGCGACAGGATAGAAGTATCCCTGTCCAAGGACAAACATGTCCGGATGATAGTCCTCCCGCATCGTCGTTTTTTCGGCCTCGTTCAGGAAAAATTCCGCTGGGGCGCAGGCGCCAGTTTGTACGAAAAGGAATGACGCGAATGTCGTGCGAACTGGGCATCCGCAACATCGGCGGAATTACGCAGGCCGATATTTCTTTCAGCGGCCGATTCATCGCAATTACCGGAGAGAGCGGGGCGGGAAAGAGCAGTGTTGTGCGTGCGCTGGAGCTGCTGACGGGAAGTCGTTCCGCTGCCGGCGTCCTTCATGCAGGAACGGAACAGGGAGAGGTCTGCCTCGCGTTAGAACCGCTTTCCGGGAATCCAACCGTCACAAGTGACGAGCCCGTTCTTGTCAGAAGAATCATCAGCGCTTCGGGAAAGAACAGGACATACATCCAGGACCGTCCTGCAACTCTTTCCACGCTGGAACAGCTCATGAAACAATACGTCCGCATCCAAAGTCAGTTCGCACAGATACAACTCCTCAATCCGAACGACCAGATGGCGATTCTTGACGCATCGGGAGGACAGTCGCTGCAACTTCTCAAGAATGATCTCGTCTCTCTCTGGACAAAAGCCGTGGCTCTCGAGAGAAAGATTCGGGACATACAGAAAAGACGGGCGGAAATCGAGAAGATTTATGCGGCCGCCGAGAGAATCCTTCCTGTGCTCAGCTCTTTGAATCTCTCACCGGGTTGTGAAACGGAATGGGAAACGACTCGCCTGGAGCTACAGGAAAGAGTCCGCAACATGAGGCATGCATCGGAATATATCTTCCGGCTCGCCGGTGGAAAGAGCGAACCGGGGCTCATCGATGAACTCGAGCGAACGGTCAGATCGCTATGCTCGGTTTTTCCCGAAGACAAAGCCCGCGAGTTTGTCGCAGCATTCGACGACGGTATTCCCTTCATGCGCACTGCCGTCCGATACGCAGAGCAGGAGTTTGGCTCCCGGGAGCTCGAGGTCGCGGAAGCGGCTTTGGAAGAGCACGAACGACGCCTCGGCGCGCTTCGTAAGGTCATGCGGCAGCTCAACCGGAACACGGCTGAATCTCTTCTCGAATACGCCCGGACGGCAACGAGTGAGCTTTCATGGCTTTCCTCTTCCGTCGGGGAAATGAGCTCACTGAATGACGAAGTTCTCGATTTGAAAAAAAACACAAGCAAGGCAGCCCTTGCGCTTCGTGAAGAACGCCGCCGCAAGGCGAAAGAAATCGGAGCGAAGATCTCCGCGACATTGCACGAATTGGCTATGCCCGGAACGGTTTTTCGTATTGACGTCGAACCGCAGGAACGTATCCGAAGCACTGGGGCGGATATGGTTTCTTTTATGTTTTCTTCTGACGGGGAACGATTCCTTCCTGTCCAGAAAGTCGCATCGGGGGGAGAGCTCAGTCGTCTTTTACTTGCCGTTCAGGTCGTAATGCCCGAATCGCTCCTTCCTGATACGCTCGTCTTCGACGAAGTCGAGGCCGGGCTCGGAGGACAAGCTGCATTGCTGACCGGACTCAGGCTCCGCGACCTTTCGAGATCGTGCCGCATCATACTCATCACCCATGAAGCGACGCTCGCATCACTTGCAGATCAGCACTTTCTGGTCGAGCGAATCGGCTCCGAAACAGACATTCGGGAGGTGTACGGAGAGGAACGCATTTGCGAAATCGCCCGAATGCTTTCCGGAGACCCTAATATGCGCGAAGCGCAGGATCATGCGAGAAAAATTCTTCTTGGCGAACGCCCCGGCCTGCAGCAAAAGAACGGCAGTCTCAACTGAGACCGCGCCATGAGTCTTCACGGCATGATGCTTTCGTTGTCCCACTTGGACGGGGACCGAATCGCTGCCCGGCGACAAGAACGAAAATGATATTGACTTATATGCAGGGAATGGCTAAAATATTTCGGATTCTGTCATTTCCCCATGAATTTGGGGTACGCCGCATGGAGCGGGCTTAAGCCTCAAAGGCGCCTTCTCCGGCGAAGGGAGGACACTGAATGTACGCAATAGTGGAAACAGGCGGGAAGCAGTATCGGGTACAGCCGGGCGAAATCGTTCGGGTTGAGAGTATTCACGAAGAACCGGGGAAAGAAGTTGTGTTGGAAAAGGTTCTACTGGTTTCCAACGATACGCAGATCACGTCCGGGAATCCCTATATTACGGGCGCGGTCGTAACGGCTGAGGTTCTCGGTCACGGACGCGGGGATAAAATTATCGTCTTCAAGTTCAAGAGCAAGAAAAACGTCAGAAAAAAGCAGGGACACCGTCAGAATTATACGGATATAAAGATTCGGGAGATTTCCGTTTCCTGACGTATGACCGAAGTCCGCGTCTTTTCCAGAAACGGGGTCGTTGACAGCATCTCCGCCTGCGGCCATACCGATTTTGCCGATCCCGGCAATGATATAGTCTGCGCAGGCGTTTCTACGGTCTTTCGCATGTTGGCTGTCGGCATGTCGCGGCTTCTGGATGAGGCCGAATGTCTCGAAATCGACGAGACAAAAGCGTTCATGAGAGTTTCCATTCCTGCATCCGTTCACAATCAAGCTGCATTGCTGGTTGAAGCGGCCTTGATTGTATTGCGGGAGTTTGAAGCACAATACTCGAAATATGTGCACATAGTGGAGGTGCGGTCATGAATCTCCTTGGTACGTTCAATCTTCAGTTTTTCGCCCACAAGAAAGGGCAGGGAAGCAGCACCAACGGTCGCGATAGTGCGGCGCAGCGGCTCGGCATTAAAATGTACGCCGGCCAGGAAGCTCGAGCCGGGAATATTCTCGTACGACAGCGCGGAACGAAGATTCACCCGGGAACAAACGTCGGCATAGGGAAGGACGATACGCTTTTTGCGCTAAAAGACGGCGTGATCCGGTACCATTCAAGCGGAGAGAAAAAGTTCGTATCTGTTCTTCTTCCCGAGTAGATTGGCGACAACATCAGAATGACACTTCTGAAGGGCCTTCTATGAGCAAGGCCCTCTTTTTTATCCCATGAAGTTCATCGATCTTGTGCGTATTCTCGTTCGCGGAGGACGAGGAGGAAACGGATGTCTCAGTTTCCGGAGGGAGAAATACATACCAAAAGGCGGCCCTGACGGCGGTGACGGCGGTGTCGGCGGAAGCGTGATTTTGCGTGCGGTCTCGGGAATTCACACCCTTGCTGATTTCGAGTACGAAAAGACCTTCCGCGCAGAAAGCGCTGAGGCCGGGAAGGGCAAGTGCATGCATGGCAAGGATGGAGAAGACCTTGTCATAGATGTTCCCTGCGGAACCATTATTCGGGATGCGGAAAGCAAGGAAATACTTGCAGATCTTCTCGAACCGGAGGAACGCTTCGTCGTCGCTCGCGGAGGTCGGGGAGGAAGGGGAAATATCCATTTTTCCTCCTCTGTCAGACGCGCTCCGAGATTTGCCGAAAAGGGCCTTGATGGCGAAGAGCGATACATCCTCATGGAACTCAAGCTCATCGCGGATGTCGGTCTCATCGGAATGCCCAACGCCGGAAAATCGAGCCTTCTGGCTGCCATTTCGAACGCGCACCCCAAGATTGCCGGATACCCGTTTACGACGCTCTCTCCGAATCTCGGCATTCTGTCGGTCGACGACGAAAAGATCGTGATCGCGGATGTCCCCGGCTTGATCGAAGGCGCCCACCAGAACAAAGGCCTAGGACATTACTTCCTTCGGCACGTCGAGCGCACGCGGGTTATTGTTCATGTGCTTGATATCGGACTCGGAGAACCGGAGACGATCCTGGAGCACTGGAAAAGCATCCGCGAAGAATGCGAAATGTATAACCCTGAATTATTGAGTCGTCCCTACATGGTCGTCGGCAACAAAATCGATCTTCCGGATGCACGAAGAAATATCGATGCGCTTTCTTCGTTCTTCAGAAAATCGGATATACCGTTTGTGACATTGAGTGCTCTCACGGGAGAAGGAATTCAACCGCTCATAGATGCGATCGTGACGTCGTGCCGCGCTTCCTCGCGCCCGAAGAGCGATACACGGCTGGCTCCCGTCCAGGACCTTTCGTTGAAGACGCTTCGTCGGGACAGATTCGACCGCGTTCAAATCATCCCGCAGGCGGACGGCTCTTTCCTCGTCCTTCAACCAAGCCTGGAACGTGCAGTACAACGATACGACTTTGATCAGGAGGACGCGCTCCCGCGGTTCGCGAAACTTTTAAAACGATACAAAGTTGAAGAGCTTCTCATGGAAGCCGGCGCTCAAACCGGAGATACGATTCTCATCGGAGCCCTTGAGTTCGACTTCGAGCCGGACAAGGTCGAGTAAAAGGGCTGGAGGAGCTGTTGTTCTATGACCGGAAGACGATTGGGAATAATGGGAGGCACATTCGATCCGATACATTACGGCCATCTGCTCGCGGCGGAAGAAAGCCTCTGCGCGCTGCAGCTCGATGAAGTCGTCTTCATTCCCACCGGACTCCCTCCGCACAAACGTCGCTTTCATGTCTCTTCCGCAGAACACCGCTTTACGATGACCCTGCTTGCGGTGCTGGAGAATCCGAGATTTTCCGTATCCAGAGTTGAAATTGACAGAGACGGCTCAAGCCATACGGTCGACACGCTCCGTGCATTCCGCGAGAGGGCAGCGGGTGAAGAAGAGTATTACTTTATTACGGGCCTCGATGCCGTTCTTGACATAGCCAGCTGGAAGGAATACTCGGTTCTTCCCCTGTTCTGTAAAATTGTCGCGGTCAGTCGTCCCGGATACGGTCGTTCCGGCATTGACCTTCTTCCTTCCGAAATACGTCAGGCGATTATTCCGCTCGAAATTCCACTCTTGTCCATATCGAGCACTGACATCCTAAAAAGATTGGAGCAGGGGAAGAACATACGCTATATTACTCCGGAGCCTGT
>CALMZW010000365.1 GCA_937870605.1 uncultured Synergistaceae bacterium | reverse complement strand
GCCCCTTCTTCGTCTGTTCGGCGGACGCGATGTCCTTGTTCGGCGTGAAGTGGTCCGGCAGAACGGCGCAGCGCTCCGGGGCGAAGACGCGGTCCGCGCCCATCTCCCCGAATGCCGCCACTGCCGGGGCCGCCGTTATGTCGTTCGCGAACGCGAAATCCACGCGGACCTTGCAGATTTCCCCCTCCCGCGCCGGTTCCGTGGCATGGGATGCGATGATTGCACTAACCAACGATCTCTGCATAATGTGGTGCTCCTTTCGTCGCCGCCATCCGGAACAGGCGGTTGATTGCATCGATGTAGGCCTTGATGCTCGCTTCGATGACGTCCGTGCTGCTTCCGCGTCCGTGGGCTTTCAGTCGGACCTGTCCTTCGGAGTCCGCGATGGAGAGGATGACGCGCGCCTCGCCGAGCGCATCCGATTCTTCCCCCACGGCCTTGATGGAGTATTGCTCCAGCTCCGGCTCCATTCCGAGAATGCGCTGAATCGCGGAGTAGGCCGCGTCGACGGGACCGTTTCCGGTCGCCGCGTCGGTTTTTTCAACGCCCTCGTCTTCCAGCGTGACCGTTGCGGTTCCCTTTCCGTGGCCGACCTGGACGAGATAGCTCCGGAGCGTGACCCGCCGTCCGGTCGTCGCGCCGAGGACATCATTCGTCACGAGGCTTTCGATGTCCGCGTCCGTGACGCTCTCCTTCCTGTCGCAGAGATCCTTGAAGAGCGCGAAGCTCTCGGCGATCTGCTCCGTCGTCAGGAAGAAGCCCGTGTCTTCGAGGTGCTTCGCGAAGGCGTGCTTCCCGGAATGTTTCCCGAGGACCAGTCGGCTTCCCGACGCTCCGACGTCCTCGGGACGCATGATCTCGTAGGTCTTCGCGTTGCAGAGCATGCCGTGCTGGTGAATGCCCGCCTCGTGCGCAAAGGCGTTGGATCCGACGATCGCCTTGTTCGGCGGCACGGGAAACCCCGTGAGGCGGGAGACGAGGCCGCTGACGCCGCACAGCTTCGAGGCGTCCAGCCCCGTGCCCCCCGGAAAGGCGTCGGAGCGCGTCTTCAGAATCATGACGATCTCCTCGAGCGATGTGTTTCCGGCCCGTTCGCCGAGTCCGTTGACCGTGCACTCCACCTGCCGGACTCCGGCCCGGACCGCGGCGATGGAATTCATGACCGCGAGGCCGAGGTCGTTATGGCAGTGAACGGACCAGACGACGCCCGCGACGCCGGCGAGGGCGATCACGTCGCGGACGAACGCCTCGAATTCGTCGGGGATGGCGTACCCGACGGTGTCCGGGATGTTGAGCGTCGTCGCGCCGCACTCGACCGCAGTCCGGAAGACGCGCGCGAGAAAGCGCGGGTCCGACCGGCTCGCGTCCTCGGCGGAGAACTCGACGTCTTCCACGAGGGACCGGGCGTGCGAAACGCCCCGTCGGACCTCGTCGATTACCTGTTCTTCCGTCATCCGGAGCTTGTACTCCATGTGAATCGGGCTTGTCGCGATGAAGGTGTGGATTCGCGGACGATTCGCGGCGCGGATCGCGCCCCATGCGGCGTCGATGTCGGCGCTTCTCGTTCGCGCCAGCGCCGCGATTACGGGTCCCGGGACCTGTTCGGCAATGGCCCGGACCGCCTCGAAATCTCCGGGAGACGCGGCCGGGAAGCCCGCCTCGATGATGTCGACCTTCATCTGCGCGAGCTGGAATGCGATCCGCAGCTTCTCGTCCCTGTTCAGATTGACGCCCGCAGCCTGTTCCCCGTCCCGCAGGGTCGTATCGAAAATCCGTATGAATGGTCCTTCGGTCATGATCTCACTCTCCTTGCTTCGTGTACGCTCTATCGTGATACGGTCTCTTCCGGCCGGGAAAAGGGCGAAAAGAAAAGAATAAAAAAAGGGCCGGAACCTCTGCTGTGAGAGGTTCCGGCCCGGGAAGCCGAGTATGCAGCCAGTCAGGCTGCCGGCGTTCCTGGGGGGAACCGGCAACCGAGGAGGAGGCACAGGGAAAGGAGACTGTACGGTGCGCGAAGCAGTCTGATATCCATCGGCTGGTTCCCTCCTCTGCGTGGTCTTCGGCGCTCGTACGATGCTTCGTCGGAGCGTCCGTAAAAATTAGGGTGGATTGTACCCGCGTTCATGGGCGTGTGTCAATAAGGAACTTTCGTATCGTAAATGTCAACCTGCTTCGGATACGACGTGAGTTCCGTAGCGAAACACGGTCGGACGCAGTAGGAACAGGCGCGTATGGAGCGTTCCCGAAGCTAAATACGACGTGTGGCGACGCGGATTCTCTTCCGGGAAAATTGTGCTCCGTTCAAAAAAATGCTATGATTTGGATCCATTTGTGTATTCCATATCTCACTTTTTTGAGGGGGAGTCGATGCCATGAAGAAGTTGTTCAGCCTGTCCGTCGTTCTTTGCCTGTGTCTCGGGTCCGCGGCGTTCGCGGCCGTGACGGGAGCGGAAGCGCCCAAGGGAGAGGAGCCTCTGCTGATAACGAACGCGGGACAGGGACCGGGGGGCAAGATGGGGCGGCTCCTCGTGACCCGCGCGGCCGTCGTGAAGGAACTGACGTACAACGCGGAGCCGAAGCCCGACGATCTCGCTGCGGGCGGGTACAAGACCATGCTCGTCGTCATCGGGTCTTCCGCCAAGGGGCTCGGCGCGTCGGGAATCACGATCGACCAGGAAGTCGATCGCCTGAACGCCATGATGGCGAAGGCGAAGGAACTGAAGATCCAGGTCATCGCGGCCCACATCGAGGGAAAGGCGCGTCGCGGCAAGCCCGGCAGCGCCGACGAGCGGTCCATCGACGCGATTCTTCCGTTCGCTTCGCACATCGTCGTGAACAGGGAAGGGGACGCCGACGGAAAGTTCACGGACTTCGGCAAGCAGCATGACATCCCCGTCAGCTACCTCGACAACGCCATGGATCTCAATGAGTTCGCAAAAAAGATGTACGCGAAATAACCCCGTCGAAGGCATGAGGGATCGTCCGCGGCGCAAACGGGAGGCCCCGTGATGTACGCCGAAACGTCTCTTGTTCTCGGCGCGATGGTGCTGACCTTCGCGCTCGCGAGCTGGAAGCTCAAGTCACCGGAACTCTCCATGGTGATTACGGCGATCGTCGGCGCGTTCGTCGGACGTCTCGGCTTTCCCGTGCGTCTCCTCGTCGAGGGGACGTTCACGTATTTCGACGTCGCCTTCACGTTCCTGACGGCGTCAATCTTCATCAACTTCTACTCGGAGACGGGCGCGATGGATGCGCTCGTCCTCAAGATGGTGGACCGTTTCTATGACCGCAAGTGGGTGCTGTTTTTCCTCCTTGCGGTCATCATGCTGATTCCTGGCGCGCTGACCGGGGCGGGGAGCGTGTCGATGTTCGTCGTGGGCGGAATGGTCGCGACCGTGCTGCGCCTGAGCGGCATCGCTGAAAACCGCATCGTCGCGTTCATCTACGTGA
>CALMZW010000364.1 GCA_937870605.1 uncultured Synergistaceae bacterium | reverse complement strand
CGGGACGCTCCAGGATTCAAGAGGTCCGGAGACGCGATTCTCGCGAATATGCAGCTGCTTCACAAAGGGATGGACGTTGCTCACGTTCCGTATTGGGACGAAAACGGCGCTGAGACGAGGCTTTCGATTCCGCTCGATCCGATGAAATCACCGCAGGAGAACGCTTCGGACTACTACGCTCGATACGCGCGCGCGAAAGGCGATCCCGCGCGCGTCGCACAGTCGATTGATGACATTCGTGAAAGCCTGTACGAGCTGGACGAGCAACTTGCGCTTCTTGATACAATTGATTCTTCGCAGCTATTGGAGATGGCGCTCCAGGATCTGCGATCGTGGCTTTCGCCGAAGTCGGGAGCCCACGGGAAACAGAAACGAAAGAAAACGAAAGAAACGCCCGCCGTCAGGCGAATCGAATACGCCGGAACCCGGATCTCGGTAGGTCTTTCGGCGTTAGGGAACAGATCTGTCACATTTACTGAAGGGATTTCGTCGGACCTGTGGCTCCATGCGCGCGACGTGCCGGGATCCCATGTCATGTTGCGCGGTCTTCCGGTCGGAGAAGGAGAAGAGGCGATCCGAATAGCTGCAAGTCTTGCGGCGTACTACAGTAAAGCGAAGGCTTCGGGTCCGGTTCAGGTCATTGTTACGGAGAGAAAGTACGTTCGCCCGATACCCGGAACAATAGCGCATGTTCGCTACAGAAATGAACGGACGGTTCTCACGAGTCCCCTTTACTGGAAAGAAGTTCTTGGAGATCTGCGATAAAATCCTCCGGAAGCGGGCGCAGAAAAGACATCCGTTCTTTTGTAGCCGGGTGTTCAAAGGAAAGTCTCCATGCGTGCAGCAAGAGTCTCGTATGTTTTTTCCTGAGGAGTGTTTCGCTGCAATACAGTTCATCTCCGACGACAGGGTGGCCGATTGTCTTCATGTGGACACGTATCTGATGCGTTCGTCCGGAATGGATCGCGACACGCAGAAGTGAAATTTTCCCCCGGTTCCACAGGACGCGAAATTGTGTTCGTGAGGGTTTCCCGTCATTCGTTACAGCCATGCAGATCCGATGAACGGGATCTCTGCCTATCGGAAGATCAATTGTCCCCGATTGTCTCTCCGGCGTTCCGTGGACGACAGCAAGGTATTCCTTTTCAACGCTTCGCGCCTTGAATTGCTCCTGCAATTGAACCAAGACGGTCTGCGAACGTGCGACTACGAGAAGGCCCGATGTCGCACCATCGAGCCTGTGTACGATTCCAGGCCGCAGGACGTTGCCAATGTTTCCGATGTCGGGATAACGATGCAGAAGCCCATGCACAAGCGTTCCCGTCCAGTTGCCCGGGGCCGGATGAACGACGACGCCGGACGGCTTGGCTATGACGAGTAAATGGTCGTCCTCAAAAAGGACATCGAACGGGACGTCTTCAGGAGTTATGTCGGATGAACGCGGCGGCGGAATGGTGACGGAGATCTTCATTTCCGCAAAAACTCTTGCGGATTGCTTGACGACATTCGTACCGTTGACCCGAACATTTCCGTTTCGTAACAAGTTCTGCACGAAGTTTCTTGAGAACCCGAGGACACGTGAGAGATAGAGGTCTATTCTTTCGTTTTCCGCATCATGGACGACGATATCTCCGCCAATGATGTTGTCGCCGCTCGAAAGAAACGGGAGGGAGAGAGAATCCCCTCCGCTCCCGTCAAACTCCTCTTCCGGGAAAAAAGAGGAATCCTTCTTCATTATTGTGCAAGGACTGACGAACACCGCATGCAAAGGCCGTTTTCGTCGATCTCGCCGCTGTATTTCCAGCAACGGGGACATTTATGCCCCGTCGTCCTTTCGACGAGAAGCGTCAGTCCGGTTTCTTCGTCGACAACGGCAGATGTCTTGTCCGGAAGGGTTTCGACCCAACGGAATCCGGAAGTGATAAGGAACATCGCCCAATCCTCGTCGGAAAAACGCTCCGCGATTTCCTTGAATTTGCCTTTTTCGGCAATGATCGTCGCTTCGAGAGAATGACCTATCTTCCCTTCGACGCGGACTTTTTCGAGCGCCTTGCTCATCGCTCCACGAAGCAGAAGGACCTGTTCCCAAGGTGCGGAGAGGGACGTGTCCTCCCATTTCGGGTCGGCGACCGGCCAATCGGAAAGGAAGACGCTTTGGCACAGGGCTCCGTCAATCGAGCGCATTGCCTGCCAGATCTCCTCGGTCGTGAAGCTGAGCACGGGTGAGAGCATCGTTGTGACGTTCTTCAGAACGTTCCACATAACGGTCTGGCAGCTTCTTCTCGTGAGCGACGCTTCTTTTTCCGCGTATAATCTGTCCTTGCTCGCATCCAGGAAAAAGGAACTCAGTTCGTTGACGCAGAATTGATGGATCAGGAAGGTCGGGACATGGAATTCGGCATTGTCATAGGCGACTCCCACCTTTTCGATGAGTTGCCCCAATCGAGACAGAAGCCAGCGATCCATCTCCGGCATGTTGGCATACGGAACGGAATCCTTTTTCGGGTCGAACCGGCACAGATTGCCGAGAAGGAATCGTGCGGTGTTTCGAATGCGACGATACGACTCCGCCAGATTGGAAAGGATCGTTTCGGATATGCGGATATCGCCCCTGTAGTCGGTCGATGCTACCCAGAGCCGCAATATATCGGCTCCGTATCTGTCGATGACTTCCTGCGGGCGGACGACATTTCCGACGGATTTGGACATTTTGCGTCCTTCTCCATCGACAATGAATCCGTGCGTCAGCACACTCCTGAAGGGCGGAGCGTCGCGCGTCGCGATTGATGTCAGGAGAGACGTCTGGAACCATCCACGGTGCTGGTCGCTTCCCTCAAGATAAAGTTCAGCGGGCCAATGAAGTTCTTTCCGGGTCTCGAGGACCGCTATGTGACTAACGCCCGAATCGAACCAGACATCCATAATATCCGTGTTTTTCTGCAGGTGTTTTCCGTTGCATTCAGGACAATACGCCAGATCTCCGAGCAGGTATTCCGGCGTCTCTTTCCACCAGATCGAACTCCCCTGCCGACGGACGTTTTCCTGTACGCGGCGAATCCGATCCGGTGTGAGAACGGAGGCGCCGCAATCCGGGCAGTTCAACGACGGGATAGGAATGCCCCAGACCCTCTGGCGACTGATACACCAGTCCGATCGGTCACGAACCATG